>JBHLPG010000038.1:0-21877 GCA_048939725.1 Promethearchaeota archaeon
TGAACTTTCATCGGTAACGTTGGGTGTCCTTTCTTGCAATTTTTTTTGGTTCTTGAATTTATCAATGTCATTAATATGACGTTATCCTCAATATTTATGGCAATAATAATTATTTATCTAGTAGAGAATCCAAATCTGCGTACAAGAAAGAATGTTGCGTTTATTCTGACTTTCTTATCACTTACTGTTTTTTTCTTTAGCAATTACCTCTATTATTCCTTTGAAAGTCACCAAATATTCGATTACCCCTTGATTGAAGGATTTTTAGATTTTTTACTCAGCGCAACAGTCCTTCTTTGCTTGATTTGGTACAGCCTCTTTTTATTTCTTGATGTGGATGAAAAGGTTTATCAGTTCGTTTTGATTCTTTTAGTGATTGTATTCGTCACAGTAGGGGCGGTACTAGTGGGATTGATATTAATAACAACTGGAGATGAAGAAATATTTCTTTACAATGTGCTTGCCATTGGAGGGACGATAGCTGGATCAATTCTTGGGTCCATTACATTATCAAAATCAGCTCGAGAGAAGCTCTTTCCTGTACAAGACCGATTATTAATGAGACGAAGAAATTTAAGATATATGGGGATTGGAGTCATCTTTGTTAGCATAGGGGCGTATTTACAGCTATTATCAGCCGATGTACCTGAATTACTTGTTTTAATTGTCATTGTGATGTGTTTCGCAGTTTTGTTATTTTTCATCGGTATAACAAAAACGCGTGAACATTTGAAAGAAATTTCGTTACATATCATTAAAAATCAACTTGACGAATTAAGAGAGATTGATCGTTTAAAAACCCAAATTATTGATATTTCCTCCCATGAAATGCGCACACCGATTGCTGTGATAAAAGGCCACTTCGATCTATTAGCTACTGATGAGGATCAGAATCAAATGGCCCCAGATAATCGAAAAAAGAGCTTTAATGCTGTTAAAAGAAACCTTGATCGGATAGAACGAACATTAGAAAATATTTATGATTTCTCGTCCATAAGAAGAGAAATTTTTGATTTCCATTTTGAGGCTACTAATCTAACATTGGTTCTGAATAGTACAATAAATGACATGAACAATCTAATTGAGAAAAAAGGATTGACAATTTCATTCACCAAGGATATAACCCTAGAACCTTCTTCTCTAAGGATAGATCCTGTTCGAATCTCACAAGTCCTTCGTAATTTACTTGAGAATGCTATTAAGTACTCATCAGTAGGAGAAATTATAGTTCATCTAACAGAGACGGAAAATGAATACATTATTTCTGTCATTGATCCAGGTGTTGGTATTGATGAAGTCACCATGGATGGGATTTTTGATCCATTTAAAGGGAAGAATGAATCAGCAATGGATGTTAAAGGATTGGGGTTGGGTTTATTTATTTGTAAAAATATTATCGAAGGACATCAAGGGAGGATTTGGGTAACTTCGGAGGGAATAGGGAGTCAATTCTATTTTTCACTTCCTAAATACCCAGAGGTGTAGTTCTTTCCTTATTATTCGAGTTGTAGAGGAAACATCCTTTTTGTAATTAATTCCAATAAAGTGATGAAAATCGCACCAATAAATACAGTGAGACCAATTTCCCAGACAGGATTGATTTCTGAAATTATCTCTGAAAGCATTAAGTAAACAAGAATTGTAACATTTAAGCCAAAAAAGATTCCTAACCATTTACGAATTTGATTCTCAATATTCTCTACTGTGAAAGTATATCGGTTATTTATCTTACCAAAGAAGAAGGAATACAAAATGAGGAAGACATACACAGCGATAATGGTTGAAAAGAAGATTTTAATGTATGCATAGAACATAGCTTCTGTCATAAACTCCAGAAGGAGAAGAAAAATGAAAACAATGGGGAGAAAACAGGCAATTGTTATGATAAGTTGCTTAGATCGAAAAAGATCTGTTTCTTCAAAAGGTAAAGTCGAAAGTAATCCACCAAGATTCCTTTCAGATAATCTTAAACTATTATAGAATATGAATATCAGAAATCCCGTCATAAAGACCAACATTGTAGTTATAAACCACGATTGTTCCCGACCACTGTCAATGTATCTTTCTGGCATCACAAAGGCATACATAAGTATAATTAATGGCATTAACATTCCTACAACGAATAATGTAAGAGCACCATAATCTCGGAAGACCATTTTTAGACTCTTTTTTATGAAAATAGTAATTGGTTTTGAAGTTTTAACTTGTATGGCAATGTTTTTCTCGGAGATAGCTTTATAACTACTAACTACTGGCTCAAATGCAAGTCTCTGTATGAGAGAACTCCCTTTCTTAAAAGTGATTGTTATAATGCCCAAAAGAATGATAACTCCTTTACATGAAGATAATAATAGCATCATAGATATTGATCTATAAGGTAATAATAATGCTAAGGTAGTAAAGTAACTACTAGAAAAGGGAAATGGGATTAATGAGAGAGTAAAGTTAATTTCTGAAGTAATATCTCCTGTAATAAAACTAGAATTGAATAATTCATTGATTATATGATAAATTGAGGACATAAGGAAAAATATAGGAAGGACGGTTAATACATAAATTACTATTGAAATTACTGTAATAATTGGTCCTATTGGAGACTTTTCGGACTTATTAAAAACTTTTTGAGCTAAAAACCATGCCATTATAACAAGGATAGGAACAATGAATCCCAGATTAACAAGATTATTTAATAATAAAATAAAAAATACAAAAGGAGAGAGAGTTAGAAATAGCCCCGCAACTGGAAGAGAAAACAAAATGAATGTTAATTGAATTGCATTCATGCGAAAGAAAACAAAAAAGGTTAATTGGGTCATATCGCGAGAGCTCAGGGGAAGAGGACGTAATAACTTAAAATAATCTCCTCTCAGAAAAGTCACATAGTTCATTAAACCAGTCATAAATAGAATAAATAAGATATACGCATTATAAATCGATAGTATTAAGCTGAATGTAAATACTACAGCAGTAAAGTTGCTAGAGGTAATATCTACAGAGAATAACTGAAAAATACCCACTGCTGGTAAAATTGATATTACTCCCAAGATATAACAGATAAACAATCCACTAAGAAGCGCTAATCTTCTTTGGGATTTCATATTCTTTTCATATTTTTCAATAGTTTCCACTTTTGTAGATATTCCAGTAGCTAATTGGGTCTGAAAGTAGATTTCTTCGTGAATCCTTTTAGAGAATTGCCAGAGCTCACTTCGAGATAAGTTTGCCAAGTGTTTTACCTTCCTAGGTTTTCCCAACAGCAAGTCGCCTTAAATTTGCAATAATCCCATTGGTTACCTCTTCTTGATCAGTTAATTTCAAAAAGACTGTTTCAAGTGTAGCTCCTGCAGAATGAGCAAGCTCTTGAAGTTCTTCAAACGTCCCTTCAGCAACCATTTTCCCTTGGTTGATAATCCCAATTCTTGTGCATAGAACTTGTGCTTGTTCCATGATGTGTGTTGAAAATAAGATAGAACCCCCAGCCTTGATATGGATTTGAAATAATTCCTTTAATATAGCTGAAGACCGCGCATCCAATCCAGAAAACGGTTCATCAAGAATTAATAATTTTGGCTTATGTAGTAAAGCGCAAATGATTTGAATCTTCTGTTTATTGCCCTGGCTAAGACTTGCTATTAATGAATTGTAATGCTTCTTTGCGTTTAGCGACATAAGGAGTTTATCAGCTTCAAAAGAGGTTGTTTGGGGATTTAAACCTCGTAACGAAGCAACAAAATTTAACAGTTCATCAACAGTCATGGATTCATATAACGAAAACTCCTCTGGAACATAACCAATGTTTTTCTTTACCCTTGTAGGAGTTTTGAAGGGATTGTCTTTAAAAACGGAAATATTTCCAGAATTAATTTCAAGTAATCCAAGTAAGGATTTAATGGTGGTCGATTTTCCAGCGCCATTTGGCCCCAATAATCCGTAAATCTCCCCGGGTTTGACTTTGAAAGATAGCCCATCAACCGCTTTAACAGAACCAAAGTATTTCTTCAAATTGTGTACTACTAAAACTGTTTTCATAATAAAATTACTCCTGAAAGACATTCAATATAAAATGTTTATATTTCTCAAAGGCTTCCCGACCTTGTTCAGTAATTTCCAAGACAGTTGCAGGTTTCTTACCCCGAAAAATTTTAT
Organism: Promethearchaeota archaeon; assembly: GCA_048939725.1. Taxonomy (GTDB): domain Archaea; phylum Asgardarchaeota; class Heimdallarchaeia; order Hodarchaeales; family Hodarchaeaceae; genus Hodarchaeum. The sequence continues at coordinate 4,147 of JBHLPG010000038.1, forward strand.
TAATCTTTATATAACCAGCATCCTCTAGTTTAGAAGCATGTGAAGAGAGATTCCCCCACGAAAGAGCAGTCTTTCTTTTGAAAAAGATAAGATCCGCATTCTCCACGGTATAGAGATGAGACATTATTATGAGGCGTGATGGTTCGTGAATAAGCTTGTTAATGACAGAGGGTTCGGGAACATCAATATCATTATCAGTGCTGGTTTCTTTATTGGTCAGGATTACTCCTCCTCAACGCGAATCACTGGATAGGTTTGAATAAATCTAATGTATCTTATTATTCCAAGAATAATAGATAAAACACCAAGAATAAAGAAATAGAGATATATTCCTAACTTATCATCAGGAAAATCAAGCACGACCGAAAAGATGAAACCAAGAATTGTTGAAAATAGGCCAAGAAAGTAATAACGGTGCTGGCCAGTTTTATCTACAAGGAAAAGACTAGGACCGAACATTATAAATCCGAAAAGAAATGGAACCCATTTGTATATCAAATCTAAATCGAATTCTCCCTCAAATATTATCATCATGACAAATGTTATAATAAAGGATCCAAGTAGGAACAACAAAAATTCAATTAGAGATTTCTTCATTGAATATCCTTCTTTTTCAGCGTCTTGCTTAAATTCTACTCTCCCTAGACGAGGATAAGTGGTACGTTCACGTATCAATTCAATGAAAGCTCCACCGTACAGGATCCAAAAAGGGATAAACACTACAAAGAAGGGTAAAGTAAAGAATACAGGCAAAAATATCAATAAAAGTCCCAAAAGGATCTCCATAATTCCATCAATCATATATTCATGGAAAGTGTGTTGTTCAATTTTTTTTAGATCAATTTTTTCGTCCATGATTTCCACCAAAACTCTAATTGAGAAGGAACTCTAGTAGTATAAATAGCTTTGCATTGCAAAGTACTTCTTTGTCAATACTGTACTTTGCTAGAACATTCCTCCATTTTCGATAAAAATTATATTATTTGAAAGTTCATTTTATCAATGAGGTGAAAACTAATGACTAAGATTAATGTATCATCAGGATCTCCGTTTGAGGAACCTATTGGATTCTCAAGAGCGGTTAGGATAGCAAATATCATAGCAATTTCTGGTACAGCTCCAATCAATCCCGATGGATCCACCTTTGCCCTAGGTGACATGTACAAACAGACAAAGTATTGTATTAAAATTATGAAGCAGGCAATAGAAGAGGCAGGAGGTCATCTTGATAACATTATTCGAACAAGAGTCTTCTTAAGAGACGTTTCAAGGTGGAAAGAAGCTGCAAAGGCTCATGGAGAGTTTTTCTCAAATATCCGTCCTGCAAGTACTTTTATTGAAGTAAAAGGATTCGTCAATGACGAATGGCTCGTAGAGATTGAAGCAGATTGCGTTATTACATAACTTAGCAACTCTTTTTTTCTCCAGTCTGTTTCAGATAAAGATCGATTTCTGTTCCACTTCTTAGGGGGAGGGAACAAGTAAAATCCCTACAGATGAATGTTGTTCCATCGAACCATTCAGGATAATTTTGTGAATTCAGTCTCTGTTCGAGTAAAGGTAGATTCCTTAAATCATCAAGTGTCATAGTATTTACAAAGATAGAGATTGAATGAGGAATATAAGTCGTACAGAGAAATTTCTTGGTTGAATCTGAATCCTCATCCTTACTACCGTCAAATGCAATTATTTCTATAGGTTTATGAAGGAACATATCTAATGCAATTAGCGAATCCCCACCGAGATAACTATTCTCTTCAAACCACCCAAATAAAAAATGGACTTGTTTTTCTGCTCTTTCTAAATAAGTTTCGTCACCAGTGTAGTGAAAAAGTCGAAGCAGATTCTCAAGACTAACGGCATTAGCACTTGGGAGAGAAAATGTAACTACAGGTTTTTCACGGACAGTAATATCCTTTTGCCAACTACCAACAAAAAAATACCCAAAATTCTTTACATCCCAAAATTCTTTATCTAAAAGTGCTTGTAGCTGGATGGCTTCAGTAAGATACCTTCTTCTTCCTGATCTTGAAAACAATTCCAATAAAGCAGCGATACTAAGAGCGTAATCTTCTGCGAAAGCAAGATCTTTCGTTATTTCACGAAAGTTCCGATATAATCTACCTTCAGTGTCCCGCAATTCTTCTAAAATAAAATTTACAGCTTTTTCAGCTAATGATAAATATTCAGGTTTGTTTAAGACGAAGGATGCTCTTGCTAGCGAATAAATTGTCAAAGCATTCCAAGCAACAATGATATTATCATTCAAGAAAGGTTTAATACGCTTTTCACGGTGTAGAAAGAGCTTCCGCTTTAATTGCTTGATTTCATTCCAGGATTTCTCATTCTCAATGATTTTACCAAGATTCGCTGTTTCATGAAGGATTGAGTATCCATTAGCAAAGTTTCCATCGTCAGTTACATCGTATAACTCGGTAAATCTTTCACCTTCTTCACCCAAGACGTTTTGAATTTCTTCTGGCTTCCAAACAAAGAATTTCCCCTCTACTCCTTCTGAGTCCGCATCTTGGGAGGAATAAAAACCACCCTGTGTAGGATGAGTCATTTCTCTTTGCAGATATTCTACAATTTCATGAACAATCTCTGCATATCTCTGCCGTTTAGTGATTTGATATGCCTCTAAATATAACAAAATTAGTTGACCATTGTCATAAAGCATTTTCTCGAAATGAGGAACCAACCATTTCCTATCTACAGAGTACCTGTGAAAGCCATATCCCAAGTGATCATATATCCCTCCTGCAGCCATATTATCAAGAGTCAGTGTGATTTGTTTGAGTAATTCACGATTTTGACGATTATGATAGGATAGTAGTAGGAATCGCAAGTCACTTACTTGAGGAAATTTTGGTTGAAATCCAAAACCACCAAAAATATCGTCCATTTGATCCAGTAAGCGGATCATCGATGAGTCAAGCACATCCTTTATAGCTGTTGGATCTATTGAATCGGGTGTAGTGGATTGATCTTGCAGAGTGTTAAGAACTTGTTGTGTAAGTTTTTGTATTTGCGGATTATTCATTTTGTACTCTGCGGACACACTTTCAAGAACTTGTTTAAAGCTCGGGAGACCATATCTAGCTTTTTTAGGAAAATAGGTCCCACCTGTAAATGCTTCTCCAGTTGGAGTGGCAAAAACTGTAAGAGGCCACCCTCCAGATCGCCTAGTTAATAGCGAAACTGCTTTCTGATATAATGAGTCTAAATCAGGTCGTTCCTCTCTATCTATCTTAATATTGATAAATAAGTCATTCATTAACTCTGCTGTCTCTGGATCTTCGAATGATTCCTCCTCCATGACATGACACCAATGACATGCTGCGTAACCTATTGAAATAAGCATTGGCTTTTTTAATTGTTTTGCTTTCGCCAAACCTTCTTCCCAAGGATACCATTCTACTGGATTATACATATGTTGACGCAAATAAGGACTTGTTTCGTTAGCTAGATGATTGTTTTGTCGATTCTGATCCATAGAATATCCAATCCACTGATTGACACGTTTTGGGTAAAAAGTAATAAGAGAAATGGTTTTTTTCTCGAAAAAATGAGCTTAAGACCTTACAAGAGGATATAAAACAGGTAAATTTGTTGGAACTTCAGGGTAGGGGTAGTGACAACAGAGACCATTCAACCGACGTCAATACAAGTGGTGTAAAAACGATAAAAACGATAAAAGTTGTAAGAGGTACGGTTATATTGTCAAAATCTCCAGGTGACAAAGCTTCAACGATTGTTGCAATTCCTACAATTATTATAGTGAGAAAAATCATCGAAAGCACATCATAACCAAAAATAGTTAGAAATACAAGGCAAGCAAATAAAGATGAAACGAACATTGCTACAGAACCTGGAATAGATTTCTCTGCTAAAATCTTGAACTTATATCGGTCAATTTTCCGACCAATTATATCTGCGAGACCGTCACCTACAGCAAGAATTGAAATTATATAAATGGCTAATGGACTGTACCAAGATAAATGAGGAATAGAGGACCATCCGATGATGCAAACAATAATTACAACAATCAGATAGTAAGCGATACCCCGAAGGAGTTCACGTGGATCTCCTGAGCGACTCATTGTTGTTGTAAGCTTACTTATCTTAATAATATTCAAATTAATCAAAAGAATGGCTATAAAATAGATTATTGGGATAATAACAGCAATCCAAGGACTAAACCACTCTCCTGAATAAAGTAAAAATGTAAATAAGAATATAGGTGCTAAAGCGAGGTGTATAAGCTTACGTGTGAAATATTGTGATGCTAATCCTTTCTTCTTTATTAAATCAGTGATATAGAAGAACAGAATACTGATAATGACCGAGATTATAAGAATTATAACGTCTTGAAGGAGAGAAAATTCAGTAGGCAGGATTTTCATCTAGTCATCAGTTCCTAATCTTAAAAAAACTACAATAGATGGTTGAGGTTGGTTTTAATTTTGATTTGTTGATAAACCTTGTTTCATAGTTCAATTAAGTATACATGCTAAAGAACCATTTATTATTGACATATAGCAAGAATTACAGCTTTCACAAAGTGCTGAGGAATGATCACCGCCTTTCCAGCGATTTGAAAGATCTGGTTCACAAATTAAAGGTCTACTCATCGATATGAAGTCAGTGATCCCTTTTTGAATGAATTGTTCTGCAGATAATGGGTTCCTAATTCCACCCATAAGAATAAGTGGACAGTTTCCAGTTATGGGACGAATTTGTTTAACGGAGTTTAGAAAGTAATTTTCATCTTCAGGAGAGTTAATTACAACACTGGGGAGTAACCAATCGGTTCCTATCAGATCCCCTCCTCCACCGCTAGGTTCAATAGCGTCAAAACCTGTTTCGTATATAATCTTAGTAATTTCTAATCCCTCCTTAAAGATTAATCCTCCATGTAAATCCCCATCCTGAGTCTGTAGTTTTATAATAATCGGAAAATTCTTTCCCACTTCGTCTCGAAGACCATTATAAATGTCTATTAGAATTCTTGTACGATTACTAATACTTCCTCCGTATTCATCAGTTCTTTTATTTGTGTAGGGTGTTAGAAAGCTCCCCAAGAGATATCCATGAGCTGCATGTAATTGCACCATATCGTATCCGCTTTCATATGCTCTTCGACCACTCTCGATAAACATCTTGACGATGTCTTTCTTAATCTCCTCAGACGATAATGTTCGGGGAACCCGACCAGTCTGAGGATATGGTATTGCGGATGGTGCAACTGCTTCGTATCTCTTATTTGAGCTCTGTCTACCCGTGTGACCGATTTGAGCGGCTATTTTTGCGTCGGAATCATGAACAATTTCCACAAGGGCTTTATGACTTGAAATAAATGAATCATCAAATAAACTGGACCCTTTCTTCGAGAAAGTGCTTGAAGGATCAACGGCAATACCACCCGTGATGATTAAACCAACTCCACCTTCTGCTAACTCGCTATAGAGTTCAATGAGCTGATCACTAGGGTGGCCCCCTTCTGCCATATTCTCTGCTGTTGCTGATCTTACGATTCTATTCTTAATCAGAACATTTCCAATCTTATAAGGACTGAAAAGATGCTTTAATTCCATTTCTCCCAACTACATTATTTCTATCATGTCACTCTTTGTTATAGTTACGCTTCTTCTAGTTCCTGGAGAATTTGTTAAGTGCCAGACTGTATATAGTTCAGCAAAAGGTTCAGTCGCAGAGATTAGGTCCACAGGTATGATGACCATCAGTTGCCTCTGTGCAGCACCAGTAGCGGTATGTAAGACTGCTCCATGTGCAGAAGTTCCTGTAACAATCACCTTGGAAATAGCATTTGTAGTTAGTACATTTTCTAAGTCCGTTTTGTAAAATTTGTCTACTCCTGATTTTACAATTGGTTCATGACCTTGGGGTTTGACCTCGTCTCGGATATCTTCCACTGGGGAGGACCTTATCAGAGCGTAAACAACTAACATACCCTTCTCTCTCGCCTTAGAAAGGAAATGTTGAACTTTAGGTAAGCTCTCTACGCATCTAGGTCGTCTCTCTTGATTGCAATTCATGTTCTGAAAGTCCAAGACCAAGAGTGCTGTTGATTTTGATTCAACGGTCACTTCTTCTGGTTTTGGCGGTTTTGGAATCGTTATACTCCCCCATTCCTCAATTATAGTTTGCTCAGTAGTCATAGACATCCCCGATCACAGCTTTTTAAATAGATTAAATAGGTTTATTGACAAGTAATTGCATATTTTATGGTGTATTTAGATGTGCGATGAAGCATACGTCAGGAGATTCAAGTTCCGACCCTACGAAGGTACTTATCGGGGAAGAATCTGGCGTATCTGGACTGTTGCATGGTTTAATATGACACACCAATGGCATCGTTCTCGAGTTTTTAAGATACTCATCATTTTCACTCTTTTTATTCTCATTATTCCCAATATGTTTCTTCTGATGGGAATTGACGAATTACTGAAAGTAAATACTGCTAATGAGATTTTAGAGGGTCATTTATGGGACACAGTTCGTGATTTTACCCGTTTTCAAGTCATGGTAACTTCGATAGATGAAAACGACCCTACATTTGACACTGGTTATGCAATTATCATGTTGATTGCGGTTGTAATGATGGGTGCAGGATTGATCAGTGATGATTTGAAGTATAAGGTTTCTGAGATTTATGATTCAAAAATAGATAGAACTGAATATCTCCTAGGGAAATATGGCGCGCTCTTCCTATTTGGTAACCTTTTTTACACGCTTCCGTGTATAATTGAATGGATTTTGCTTGTAATAGGGATTGGCGGAGCCGTGGATATCCTCACAGCTCTTCCAGTCTTATTTGGAGTGATTTTATTTACAGAAATTATAACAGTGGTCCTCTCAAGTATTATTCTGATATTTTCTTCCTTAACACAAAGAAGGTTATATGCTGGGCTTTTTGCATTCTTGTTTTTCCTTTCGAGTACAATGGTTATACAAGCTCTTAGTGGGCAAGCAGATAGTTTTGAGCCAGTAATGTATCTTGACTTCTTTACTGTAATCTCAGTTTTTTCTTATATGTTAGCAGGGGAAACAAGTGTTCTATATTACGCTACAGAAGCAGGGGAAATAGTTTTTGATCTTACAGGAATAGCTGGAACATTAGTTATTCCAATGATCACAATGTACATTATAGGAGGGTTACTGATCTCAAGCCTTCGAGTCGTATTTCGTAACCGAACCTAACCTACTAAAGGTTTACCGCTGATTTCTCTTCAATAAACCTTTGAATGTTCCTTTTGAGAGGAGGATCTTCTATTAATAATAATGCTTCCTCTGGGGGTACCCACCGATAATTGTCATGTTCTGGTGATAGAATTATTTTATCGGATGATGTTTCACACCAATACGTGATTACAATCATCTCATTGTCCGCGATTTTATCACCACGGAAGTAATGAGATACATCTATCGGTTTTAAAATTCTCACATCACTTAATCCAGTTTCCTCTCTCACCTCCCTTTGTAAAGTCTCCTCAGGAGTTTCGAATTGGTGCATACGTCCTCCAACATCATCCCACTGATTACCAGCGAAATCTATTGATGGTGTTCGATGGAGAAGAAGGATCTTACCAGATCTAGATTGCTCAATAATTGCCCCGATCCCAATCATGAATTTTCCTTCTTGACTAGACATTAGACATCCCCAAATCAAACTAAATCCTGACTTGGTTAATTAATTATAAATGAAATAGTTGACAAACATGGTTAAAAAAAGGTAGATTAAACATGTTGATTGACTGAAATGGATCATCTGATACCCATTGACGAGAATCTACCAGACTTCTTATTTGTACTTGGTGAAAATGGCGGTACATACCCTTTCTCCCACTCCTTACTTTTAAAAATCAATAAAAAAGATACAGTATTATTTGATTCTGGATTTGGACACACTCGCGTTAAAGAAGTCATAAATGAGTTTAATATTACTAAGGTATTTCTCTCGCATTGGCATGAGGATCACATATCAGGGAACTATTTGTTAAAAGAGAAACAAGCTGAATTCTATAGTCATCCTCTGGATGCACGATTATTGAGAGATATTGGTCAATTTCAGACATTTTATGAAACCGTAGGATCTTCTGTTGAGGACTACTTCCAAGAACTTCTTCTCTCAATGAAAATTGAAAATTTAACAAAGATCCAAGAAGTGGATGACAACACAGAGATTAAGATCGGAAACAGTTTCACAATAAAAGTAATCCATACTCCAGGGCATTCTGCCGGGCATTGTTGTTACTATGAGCCAAACCTGCTTTTGATTTTCTTAGCTGATATTGACTTGTCGGGCTTAGGACCGTGGTATGGATGCCTCGATTCTAATTTGGAGGATTACATGAAATCAATTGATAGATTAATTCAAATGGATATTGAGTATGCTATTTCAAGCCATAAAGGAATTTTCCAGGGGAAAAAGGAAATTAAAAATCAGCTCTTGAGATTCCAAAAGGTAATCGATCTGAGAGACAATAAGATTTTAGAGGAGTTATCTGAGGGTACAACAAAATCAATTGAAGATCTTATAGGAAGGGGTATTATTTACCGAAATTATAAACAAATGAGAGAGTATTTGTTTATTGCGGAAAAGCTGATGATTTCCAAACACATTACGCGGTTAATCAAGAGAGGAATTGTCTCAAAAAGTGAAAATAGATTTTTTTTAAGTTAATTAATCATGATTCTCCTTTTGCAAGCTTCTTCGAATAGTCCAGAAACTTCATCATATAATAGTCTTTAAATTGCGCATCCTTAATTCTACTCTGGATTTGTCGAACATTATCAGGAAGAATCTCGCTAACAATGAAATCTCTACCGCACTCTATTGCTGCTTTCGCCACTGTCCCTGTTCCTGCAAGTGGGTCAAAAACACAACCTTTTATGGTTTTATCTGATTCCAAAGTCGTTCCACATTCACAAAGTATTTTGTGAGTTGTCCTTGGATAATATTTCTCGACTAATGGATCAAGTATTGGTTTCGCGCATTTAATGCACACTTTTCTAGGACATGTTGCAGTCAAAATACGATGGACTAACTGACTCGGAAATGGCGCAAAGTGTTTTCCAGAGTAACCTGTTGTATTAATCGTCCATATTGTAGGGTAAATAACAAAAGGTAATTCATCAGAATGAATATCAATGGGCCACACACTCCGCATCAATTTGCCTAAAGGGTGGTACCTTTTTGTACGAGGCTTTCCTCGTAAACTTAATACCTCATGCATGCCTGTGCTTTCTTCTCCCTCAACAAGCTCAGCTTTACTGGATTTACCTATCAATGATAAGTTGTCTTTTTCAATCCACTCATGAGGGAGACGTTGGGTAACAAAATAATAATGAGGGTTTTTTATAAACCAAAAAAGCCTTTCATAATCAACACCAAACCGACTAGAAACCCCACCACTCGGTCGGGCGTTTGGTTTATACCAAATAATGTCATTTCGGCAAATCCATTCATTAGTATAAATCATAGCGGTTTTAAAGAGCTCTGGAACTGCAGCCAAACTCAAAGAAGGGAGCTTTTTCACTTTGTCACTAATATAGTTATCTGCAACATTAACCCAAAGTGATCCATATTCTTTAAGTTTAGGCTTAATTTTATTGAAAAGAAGACAAATCTTCTCAATATATTCCTGTGGAGTATGTTCCTGGCCTAATTCATCTTCAGATCCACTATATCTTACTTGACGCCAGTAAGGGGGACTTGTAATTACCGTATCAATTGAGTTATCTGGAAACTCTTCAATAAGTTGATACGCATCTCCATGAAGTATCTGATTAACAAATTTGGAGATGACAGACACCTCGTTTTGGTTATTTAAGGAAACCCTGTTTTAATGCTGAAATTAACTCTGGGTTTTCTTTTAGTCGTTCTCGTTGTGCTCCAAACACAATCTTGTCATTGAACCAGCGGGGAAGAACATGAAAATGTGTGTGATAAATCTCCTGTAAAGCTGCTTTTTCGTTTCCTTGGAAAATGTTAATTCCGTCACATTGGAGAACTTGTTTTAAGACATTAGCCACCCGACTAACTGTTACACCAACAGCTGACATATCTTTCTCTTGAATATCAAAAAGATTCCTTGAATGAACCTTAGGGATAACTAGTGTGTGCCCTTTCGCGATGGGATATATATCAAGAATAGCAACAGTCTTTTTATCCTCGTATAAACGAATTCCTGGTTGTGTTCCATTGATGATTTTGCAAAAAATACAGTCAGTCATATGAATTCCCATGTATATTAGCTATTTTGTTTGGTTTTTCTCTTTTTGTTCCTTGAGGTTTTCGAGCATTTTAGCAATTTTGGGTATCCAGATATGTTCGTAATGGAGCTCAAATGGATCCATATCTGCTGCAATTTGACCCTTTTTACGCCATTCATAAAACCAAGTTAAATCATCCTTAAATTCTGATTCCATATTCTTTGGTGAAGCTCCCAATGACTCAAGGATGACTTCATAAGCCTCATAAATTTCTTGAAACTTCTTTGTGGCATTTTCATTATCATTTACATCTGGATGATATTTTTTAGCTAGTCTACGAAAATTTACTTTTACTTCTTTTAAAGTGGTCGGATAGTTTACTTCCAGTAAGCTATAAGCTTCGTTTAACGACATACCCATAAGTTTCCTAAACTTATCTTTGTTTCTCCATATTTTAACTAAACACATGAAATTCTGATTATACCAAAAGCTGATTTATTCCACTGAATATCTCTTTCATTTCCATGTAAGTATTTTCTCCTACAAAATTAACTCCTAGTCTAATTCGAGCGTCGCCCAAACAGCAGGGTGATCTGAATCTTTACTCGCAATAAAAATACATTTGGAAACAGATGTATTAGTTGATACAAATATATGATCAATTCTCCTACTAATATTATATTGGAGATCATCCAAAGTCTGAATACTTATGTCTTCAGCAATTAGCCATGAATCATTCAGAATGGCAGTTGTTATATTGTATTGTGGAGTATTTGGTCTGAAATTAAAATCCCCAATTAATATCACATCAGGTTTTCCATTCACTTGGTCAATTATTGCTTCTTGTTGAACAATAGGACCACCGTTACCCAAATGTGTAACAAATACATTGAACAACTTTGTACCAGCTTCAATCTGTGCCTCTATTGTTGCTGTTTGTTCTCCCTTACTGTACATGAAGAAAGTTCTTGGATTTTGAAGTGGAAATTTCGAGAGTAATGCGATACCAAATGTACCAGTAACACTCTTTGGTCCATAATAGGAATACATTTTCAGATTGTTGGCAAAATATCTAACGACATCCATATTGCCATTGGCAATTCTTGCAGTATCACATTCCTGTAATCCTAGAATATCAGGATTTATCGATTTAATCAACTTTATTTGACCATCAAGATTCTTGATACCATCCTCATTATATCCTTGTTGAATGTTATAAGTCATAACAGTCACTGAAGCTGATGTTCCAGGAGTCGTGGGTATTGGGGCTGTTAAAATAACTGCTAATACTGTTCCTATCGCTATAAGGATAATCCCAATAGAAAACATCTTGGATCTCACTGTAACTGAAGTCTCTCTAAACTCTGGTATTCTTCTTATTAAGAAAAATACAGGTAGAATAATGCTTAAACCTGTTATTAAGTACACAAACCAAAACTTATCTCGGAATAAAGGACCAACAATATCAATGTAGTCATATACTGTTGTAAACACGTGGGCAAAAATCATAATTACAAAGAAGAGTGAAACAAGAGTAAAACTTACTGCCATTTGACCTATTGTTGGTTTAAGCTTGATTAGTTCCCGAGAAATAAGGATAAAATCGATATAGATTACTGGGGAGAGAATTAACATTAAAATTAACAGAATTAGATGTATTACCGTTATTGGAGGAGCTACAATTGGATAACTCACAGTAGAGGAAGGAAATTGAATTTGATGAAGAATTATGGTGAGAACTAAGGTTAGTACAAAAAAAGCATTCCCAATCCATAACATCCAAGGCTTTAGTTTAGTCAGTAATTCCTTTTTGAACGTTATAAAAATGATAATAGAGGTAAGTATGAGTATGATTATAAGGATGATGAAGAAATAATCCCCTTCAGTCCATCTAGAAATAACAGTAGGACTGGCAAATGAAAAATAAATCATAATCAATATTCCTATCATCCCAAAGGATAGAACAATTGTTTTCACTGTACTATTTGAACCTTCAAGGCCTACCAAGTCTTCAAGAACTATTTTCTGTTCTGATACACACTTACCGAGAATCATGAAGGCCAAAATTAATGCTAGAATCCATCCAATCACCTGAAACCAACCGAACGTCGTAATATCAATCGTTGAACCAAGAGTTCTGAAAAGAATTGACAAAGCTGTGCCAATAGCTAATCCTACCCCCAAATTAACTCCAGTAAATTCTTCATCCCCATTATACTTTCGTTGAAGGAATAGCGAAAAGAATATCAGAAAACACCCTACCCCAATTCCTGAAATAATCATTTTGACTTGTGTGTACTGGATAGTTAGTGGTGCGATAACTCTACATAAAATCATTAATTCTCCAATAATGACCAATATTTTGGTAGAAATTTCTCTCCTAAAGAGAAACAGAATTAGAGGAGAGAAGAATAATAAAATACTGAGAATATTCTCATTAAGGGACATAGTTAAGAGGCAAAGAGCATAAATTGCCTCCACAAAATCAGAAATTAATTCCAAGAAGAATAAGAAGAGGATAGAGATTAAGACTAATTCGGAATAGTATCGTTCTAATTGGTTTTTTAATGTGTGTCCTATTGACATAACTTTCATAGACATCTTTCTGTTTTAAAAAGTTATTGTGCATAAAAGTTGAAAATCACAGTCTGAAGAACCATAGTTTGGTTCTCGATATATATTCCAAGTTTTAATCACTGATCCAAGAAATGATATATTCTAAATGAGACGGAATGGGAAAATTTGGGTTAATAACTTGCCAATCACCTGAAAGTTCTAATTCCTGAGCTGTTAGGTTAAAGTGACAAATAGCAATTCCTAAATCCATCCGGGGAAAGTCAGGCCATGGAAGAAACCGACTATACCATCTTCTTACTCCTATAATAAAGAAATGGTAAGTATGGGTATCTCTCTCCTTGATTATTCGCCAAGGTTGACGATTGGATGCTGAGGGGGCAATTCGAACCATTTCTAACGGTCTTTCGTATTTATTGGCTTTCTCTCGAGAGAGCACGTACTTGCAATCTCCCTCAAAGAAAATTCTTTCCCATGGGTAGCGACTCTTAGATCGAGCTACCCAACGAGCTAGCCTATCAATATTACTTCGACTTTTTGCTGCATATCCGACAGGGGTAATTGCTGGAACTGCTTCATCATCTTTAATGTTGATTTGAGCTGCAAACTTACTGCGTCTGAAAGTTCCCCCTACCCAACAAGTTTCTAACCCTAAATCTGTAGCATGTATAATAATCTCTTCCAAAATGTACCCGAAATTTTCTAGGTCATATTGAGAGGTTTTTGTAGCTCCTACAATAAAATTTTGTGCCCCTTGGATGAATCCATACGTACCAAGCCGATGTTTCTCTTTAGAATCCAATTCTGACATATCTAGAAGTTTGAATCGTGTCTCTCCTCCAAAGGGATTTGTATGACTTCCTTGAAGAATTTCAATCAAATTATCCTTGATTTTATAATCTAACAGCTGGTTCTTATACTTTCTACAAGAATATCGACGTTGTATGAGCTCCATAACGGAAGTTGAGAAATTAAGGCCATTCATCCTTTAAATCTTCTCACCTAAGGTCATTAACCAACTACTAGTTCTGGAAATTCTACGCATCTTAATAATAACTGAATGCGTTGGAGCTTTAAAAAAAGTCTTTGGCATCAACAACAAAAATTAAAGAGTATAAAGATTATCCGCATAATAACAGTCTGTGGTAAGAGAAAATGCCCGAAGGCCCTGAAGTAGAAAATGTAAGACTTGAACTTCTTCAACTAATTTCAAAAAAAATTGATCGAATTCAATTGACTCCGTTATCACAAAAGTATCCAAAGTATAATGGAATGCAACCGTATTTTGACCAATTCTCTCAAACAACAATCCTTGACATAGTTCGTTTTGGAAAATTCCTCGTATGGCGTTTTACTGAAGTAGAAGCAGTTATTCTTAATCATCTCGGCATGACTGGGAAGTGGTGTCTTTACAAAGACATTGAGAAACTAACTACCACCGTAAATCATATTAAAGTAATAATCAATATGGAAATCCCACCAAGTGCCCTATTTAACGATATGCGAAACTTTGGCCAGTTCAAAGTATTTGAATCGTTCGAAGCAGTTAGAAAATACCCCCCAATTAAATCATTGGGAGTCGATGGTCTTGTTACTCCTTTTCCAATTGATGAATTTTTAAACCGTCTTGCAAAAAAAAATTACGCAGATAAACCAGTAGGAGAAGTTCTTCTGAATCAAAGATTAGTAGCTGGTGTCGGGAATATCTACAAAACGGAATCTCTGTTCCATGCTAAGATTAATCCACTGAAAAAAGTGGAAAAACTATCTGATACGGAAAGGTACGAATTAGGTCAAGCAATCGGAATAATCTTACACAAAGCTTTAAACGATAAAGGAAGTACAATGGACTTTCAGCCATATGAACTTCCTTCAGGAACTACTGGGAATGCCCAGAACTGGCATAAGGTATACAGACGTGAAGGGAAACCTTGCCTAGACTGTGGAACATCAATTAGTCGGATAGTCCAGAAAGATCGAAGCACTTTTTATTGCAAAAAGTGCCAAAAATAAAGTAATTAATTTTCTTGTTGGTAATTACTGCGTAATTGTGTAAACATCGGAACATATAGGATTGGAACCCATCCTTTAGGAGCAGGACGCCAACGGCCTATAACTGCTTTGACCTCTTCTCCTTCAGTGAAATTACAGATTCTTGGATTATAATTAAATCCTCTTACCAGTTTTTGGTCAAACATCGCCCAATATGGACTCTCAGGATGCCCAGTTGATTTCTTTGCAGGGTTATAAAAGTGGACATTTTTAATTTGGGCCCTTTTGGGGATCTTCAGGATTTTTAGCTTCGTTCCACATATTCTTTTAGCGTCACCAGTCGTTTTTTCAACCCCACGTAAGCAACGACCTTCTAATTCACCAAATTTTTCTGGGGGGGTGAAATCAGGGAAGTTATACTTTGTCCAACTGTCCCCAAAGTAAACAGCACCACACTTCGGGCAGCCTTCCACCTGATAATATTCTTTTGACAATGGCTCAACGTCTAATAAAGCAATGTGACGAGCAGCTTGATCTGGGGTATCTCTAAACTTGAAGTAGTCCTCCACGCTTATTTTCTGCTTATAATCAATTTGCTCCTGAACGGTTGGTACTCCGTTATTAGCAACTTGTGAACCATCGGCTTTTACTTTGATACTTATAACATCGGATCCAGCACCTGATCCATAAAGAACAGTCATAATCTCATCGCCAGATTTGGCTTTTTCCATCGCGTCGCACAATGCAGTAGGTACAGTCGCGGAATAACCATTAGCGATCGCAGGTGCTAAATTTGATACCTTAACTCTCGGTTCGATACCTAGCATTTTCCCAGCTTCATCGAACATCTTTTCGGCTAAGGAGACGCCAAAATGATCACCAATATCAATTAACGCTTCATTAGGGAATGACCCATTTGGCGAGTGAATGACCCAAGTTTTTGATGGAAGACAATCTGGGCTTATGTCAGAATAATTTTCAAGATGCTTTCTCAGAGCTGATAGAATCATCCCTCGGAAAGCTAAGGAAGTCCCTTGTCCTTCATGCTCTGGGAATTCCTCCCCCTCTTTACGAATGAAATCAGAAAAGTCATAATTAATTGAGGTTCGTCCTTTAATCTCAGCAATTCCTTTTTCTTTCCCCAATATGATCGTAGTTGAATAGAAAGAAGCTGAGAACTCTAAGTCATCTCCTGGAGCCCCTTGACTTGCATCAGTAGCGGTTACTGCGACATACCGACACCTCCCAGAATCAATTAGAGCAGCCGCAATGTCAAGAAATTCTCCAAAGGGTTTACAGGCGAATTCTCCTCGAACACCATATTTCAGATCCGTTAAACCAGCCTTTCCAGCTATTGCTGTACTTGATTTCACAGCATAAGGGTAAGATTCAGAAACAACGAATAATGCATCAATCTCCTCAGGTTTGATATCGGCACGGCGAATAGCATAACTTAAAGATTGAATGCCAGCTGTCAATGCGTCCTCATTGGGACCAGGAACGACCTTTTCACGAAGCATTAAACGTTGATGATATACCCATCTAACACTACTCAAGGCCTTTCCCCGAAAACGATTAACAGTACTCTTAAGCTTTCTCAAAGCAACCTTATAATTAAGGGTGGACAAACTATGATATTTATCCACGAGTTCTTGAATTTCAAGCCGATTTTGAGGTATGAAAGACGCTATTGCTTTTATATCTGCCATATAAACAACCATCGCTTAGGATTTGTGATATTTCTTCAGTGATAACAATGTAATATATAACTTTCCAAAGAATAGTCGTATTTCTTACCTAGGAAGATGCCTACCGTTTCAGTCTAAAGACGAAATCAGTTAAGCTCTCAAAAGTGAACAGTTAGATTTCGCTACATAAAGGTTTGCTCATACAGTTAATCCATAGGGGTTAAACGAACCATTATATGTATTCATCATATGGGTGAAATATTATTATTCCCCATTTCTGATTTATCACAATTAAAGCTTTTCGTTGTTAGAATAGATCCGACATAAAAAAAAAAATCGATGATTTTTTTACTTCTAAGCTTTCCTCTCTTCATAAACGATTAAGTTTGGCGTTTGAGGCTTTTTGATGAAGGTGATAAATCAAAGGTAACATATTTCTAAGAGAATTGATATACCGCTTATTGATAGAACCTAGTAATCTATCAAAGCGAGGATGATTATATTGAAATCTTTCATCATATTATATGGACCACGACTTCCAGAAGCGAGTAATTGCCTGTTAAAACTATCACAGAAGTTGGGTGATCTGCCCATCTCTGGTGGGGAAAGAGCGTACGGAACATATGATTTCGTGTTTAATTGGATAAAACCACCTGAACCTGAACCATTATTAGAGTTAGTACGCAGGATTGATGATTGTTTACAGGATTTACCGGCAAAATATGCTATTACCACAGAAAGTCACAAAACAAATCGAGTCACGGTCGAAATCGGTAAAAGAGCCTTAGCTACTATTTTTTCTCTGATCAGGATTCAAGGTCCCAGTATTTCTAAAGCGTTAAAAGCGATCGAAGATGTTATTCAAGAAGTGGAAATTACTAATACATTTGAAACAGTAAGGTCCTCCATCCTCATGGGGGAGTATGATTATGCTTTTGAGTGGGATCATTGGCCTTCTTTTGAAGAAATTCACGACCTACTATCGCTTTTAGATGAAAAAATAGAACAAACAGGAGCGCTATATACATTAACTACCAAGAAAGTCTATCGCACTGAAGAGCATATTGATGACTATTCCAGCGATAATTTGATGGCTTTTCTATAAGTTTTATTACTTTTCTGTCAATTTTGTCTATTTACGTAATGGGAAATAAAACAAGAAGTACAAGTAATTCCAACGGTAAGATTACTAGAGCTATTAACGTGAGGCTGGTAATCAGCAAACTGATTTCATCCTC
>JBHLPG010000039.1:0-319 GCA_048939725.1 Promethearchaeota archaeon
ACCTCAGTCCGATCGTACCATTATTATCAGAACCATTGATTCAAAGGTTGTTTCCAAACTTCAATTTGAATCTTATGAATTCGTGGTTAGATTTTGCTAGATCTGTTGAACGTTCTGTTGAGGGAGCTACTGCCTATATTCGAGGAAAGATGAATCTATTAGCCCTTGAACAAGAAAAACGAACCACAAAAAGGCTCAATTTACTGACTGCCCTTTTCGGATGCCTTTCAGGGTTAAATCTTTTGGTAGCTTTATTAGCTTGGTCTCAACCAGTGCCAGATGAAACTACATTCATTATTACTGTTGCATTAATAGTCGG
>JBHLPG010000039.1:329-21829 GCA_048939725.1 Promethearchaeota archaeon
CTGAGGCGCTGATTACACTGGCCACCGACGCCAAACTGAGGCGGGAGATGGGAGACAGGGGCAAAATTAAGGCGGCTGTGTACTTGTCAATTGCATTAATAGTCGGTCTTATTACTCTTACACTTATTTTTGTAGGTAGGGTCGTCCGAGATTAATAAAAAAAGATGGGGTATGTGAAAAGGGGGGAAGAATTTCTTATGATTACACATCTTTGATAACTATTGTCCCCCCGACATAGTCCCCAAATCGTCTTCTTCCTGCGGTGACTAATAACAGACAAGGACAACAATAAAAACAATTTCGAAGTATTGATGATCCAATGGTTGCTGGTTGTCCAGTATCGAATTTAACAACTCGTAATCCCATCATCCCTTTCCCAATACTTTGACCGTCTCTGATACCATCCTTTATTAAATCATATATACATCCAGCGCCTAAAGCCCAGCTAATTGCCGCAGAAATGACCCCATCAACAAGGGCAGCTACACAGCGATCTCCACAGGGAGCCTGTTTTTGTATTAGTGCCTGTTGGCTTGACATTTTTTGTCACTACCTTATCTAGATAAGATTTTATTAGTTCATAAAGACGCGATATTACTTCACTTCCTCTTCTATAAACTTTGTGTACGGAAGATTTTGAACATGTCATTACTTGCTTCTCAAAATCTAAATTTTGTTTTAGCCTGATTAAAAATGTTGATTTATTCATCTAACTTGTCAGGAGGCAAAGCAAAGGGATCGTAAATTCCACCTTGGAGTGCTTGAGCCATAAATATTTTCTCGCGATCAGCGTAGATCTGATACCCTGAACAATTGGGGAGATTGCTGGATTCTTCACAACGACTGCAAATCTCATCATTCTTTGCTATCCTTCTTCGATTTAGATAAATGTAGCCAGGTATGAAGTGTAATAGAATCCATCCTTTAATTAACCAATCAGGTGTAAAAATCAACAATATAAAAGCTAATGTAAATGCTGTTCCTAATAGAAATCGAGCCATATCTTTGATCTTTCGATTATTAATAAGAAACGCGGTTATAATTGTTGGTAAGACTAATAAATATAATACAACCCCTACTTGAAATTCTGTTAGCCCAGTCCATAATCCTAGGAAATATCCAAATGTAATTATCATAAATGAACTAATAATTCCTGAATACTGCATTAAACACCCTCGACAAATCCTTTTCCCCCGAATTTCATAAATATGATCCTTAAAATGGCTACAGAAAGGATGATGGGAAATTCGGTATGGACCAAGAATTCTATGAATGAGAGTTCGTTCATACATGAAATTAAAACCTATTACTTGAATTTTATAACTATCTTGATGATTTGGATTTTTTTAATTCAATTATTCGTTTTAAAAATCGCAAATGTTGTTTTTCTAACTCTTTTTTGGTATTTGTGTCTCGGATCGATTCTAATATGGGAGCTGAATACTTCTGAAATGTAACCCTCTTATTATGGCTATGTTTCCAGTATTCTAATCCTAAATCTGTGTCACCTTTTAAATGGTAGAATAGAGCTATTTCGTAATGATATTGATTTTCGATTTTCTTATCTTGTGATTTCTTGACTGCAGGGAGGATAAAATCATGTAATACAGTGATTGCTTTTTCAAAGTCTTGTATTAGTATTAATTCATTACGAAAATTGCTTCCAAGCGTAATGAGTTCTTCCCAATTCTTCTTTTTCTTGAAATAATTACTTGCTTGTAGAAAAAATTCCCATGCACGTTGCTTATCCCCCGTTTTAAGGAAAATATATCCTAAATTACCCTGGGTTGAGGCAATACTTTCATGATCTTGGGGAGTCAGTCTATCAAGAACCTGTAGTAACTGAATGTAACATTCTTGGGCCTCTTCAAATTCCTCTTGATCTATAGCGATTCTTGCCAAATAATCTAATGAATACCCTACACCATGTAAAGATGAGGTAGGATGTCCCGTTATTCGTTTAAATATAGTTTTTGCGTCTTGTAGTTGATTCTGGCTGATATAACATTCACCAAGCTCTAATAAAATATCCTCTGTTGGTTTTATATTAATAATCTGATTATATATTGGAATTGCTTTATCTAATGTCCCAGAAGCCTTTAAAGAACGAGCTAGTGTTGTCAATGCCAAAGTTTGACCAATAATATTTCCTTGTGTCTCATAGAAAGTCTGCGCTTTGGTACTATTCTTGATAGCCACATTATATTCTTGTCGAAGTAAATGAATTTCTCCAAGATTATGATACACAGCAGCCAGACTAGGAATGTCTTGAATTTCATCAAATAATTTTTTCGCTTTCTCAAGATGTGATAAAGCGTTGTCAACTTCTCCATTTTGATAGAACATGCTACCAATATTCAAGTGTGAACTAGCTATCGCATCAAGTTTCCCTTCCTGTTCAGCTGTTTTTAGAGCTTTGAAGTGGAATTTTTTAGCTTCTTTAAAACGTTTAAGAAATATATATACATTTCCAATGTTATGATAAATTTTTGACAATCCATCGTTATTTTTTGCGAGTTTAAAAGCTTCCTCCGCATTTTTATAATGAGCTAATGCATCTTGATACCGTTGATGAATCCGATATATCTTCCCTAAGAGATTCTCTGATTCACCAACCATTCCATGACTGTTATGATCTTGAAATATTGGAAGAAGTCTCTCAACTAGATTTTTCGCCTTTTCAAATTCCCGCAAAGAGTAATATGCTTCAGCTAGTTGATATTCTAAGTGAAGTTTCTCTCCAGGTGAATCAACTTTCGGGATTTCTTCCTCCAACATTTTAACTAAATCAAGAAACTTTCCTTGACGAGTAAACTCAATGATACGTTTATTGACTGATGTCATTTTATCAATAGGGAATTATTACTTCTAATTTGATATATTTTCACCTTTCGAAAATATCCTGAAATTCATGTGAATTACAACCGTTGGAGTAGAAATAGCTGCATAGTCCCCCAAGGATTGTAATAACCCTGCTCTTTAAGCTGAAATTCAAATTCTTTCAACATTTCCTTTCGAATTCTGGTTAAAGCCTTATTTTTATCTTTTGGAGGATGCTTACTATCCAATTCTTGTTGTAAATAGCCCTGGGCATACATTTCAACTGCTTTGTGGCCCACCTCACGTGACCACTTGCAATCAGGTTTGAAGGATTTATGTAAAACTAATTGGTATCTCTTATTTTGTTGGGCTAGAATATCTTCAAATGTTTCCTTTGGAAAATTGTCTAACAGCGCCAAAAAGCCTTGGGGAGGAACTATTCGAAGAAATTCTGAAACAGCTTTGTGAAGATTTTCTAGTCCACGAGTAATAGCTATATCCTGCAATCCGAGGAAACATGTTACACATTCAAATTTCTCTAGAAATGGTAGATTTAAGGCATCAGCTGAGATAAGATTGGATTTGACACCACTCTGAGATAATAGAGAGAAAATTAAGCTATGGGGGGGATCGAAATCAAGATTTAATCCTATTAGATTAGCTTGGGGAAAGCGCCACCCGAGCTCAATCAAAAATGTCCCATATCCACATGCTATATCCAATATAGAGATGTCAGTATTAGGATCTATGTACATCGCTAAATTTGAGGTTGTCCATCGAGCTGTTCCTCCCCATCCAATGTCAAATCCATCAATTTCACGATTAATTTTTGAAAGATCTTTGGTGAACCAATCTCTTATCTTGTTTTCTTTTTGAATAATAATCTCGTCAGATGGTTTTATCATTGAAATGTTAAAATTCAACTAGGTATTTTAATATTATCTCTCACACTCAGAAGCAAAAAAGAAAGGAAGAAAAGTTTGCTAATTTTTATTTAATTAGACTAGCTGCATTCTTTACTGCAGCCTCCGCGTCCTTCATTATTCCTTCTATAATGTCAGACACACCTTCAATCCTGTCAATCAGACCAATACTTTGGCCAAGGAGAACAGCTCCATCACTAATATTCCCTTCATAAGCTAATTCATAAGCTCTGATGGTTTTAGCTATTTCATCAACATCAAAAGCAGCCTCTTGAGCCAATTTCTCTTCTTTACTTCCAACTGGTTTGTGTGATAAAGCATATTCGTTTTCCCAGAGCCTGATAGGTCCAAAAACTCCTGTTGCCATTATTGTATCTTGAGCTTTCGCAGGTGGAACAACATTCTTGTAAGTGTCGTGAAATTCACTTTCCTTTGATGCAATGAATCTCGATCCCATAGCAACAGCTCCAGCTCCAAGGGATAACGCAGCAGCTAATCCTTCTCCTGTAGCAAATCCTCCACAGGCAATCACGGGCGTTTCAGGGAACTTTTGCTGTACCTGCTGAAGGAGTACTAGAGTACTGACTCCTTCATATGATTGGTGTCCACCTCCTTCTCCACCAGTAACTGTTAATCCATCAACTCCTGCAGATATACACTTCTCCGCCAACCATAAAGCAGGAGCAACATGAAAATGTTTAATTTCGGTATTTTCTTTCAATTTTTGATAAGGTGGAGCATTTGGGAGAGTTTTGGCTGATCCTGCGCTGGTTAATGCATAAACACATTGTTCTCGTAACTTCTGATGTTCCATAATGAATTTGGGGATTTCCCAACAAAGCATTTCTGCATTTGGTTCCATTCGGGATGTTCGGATATTAAAGCCAAAGGGTTTATCGGTATGTTCTACGACTGTTAACATATTTTTCTTCATTTCTTCAACAGGATCAGCATTTGAAATTCCTACATGTGAAAGTACACCCAAGCCCCCTGCTTCAGATACAGCTATAGTGAGATCTGTTGTGTAAAAGGGCCCCATTGGTGCTGCAATAATTGGATGTTTAATTCCTAACATTTTTGTGATATTTGTTTCTATTGTCATTTTTTACACCCTTATTTTTCCGAGTAAATCTAAATCAATATTAGTATTATGCTTGGTTACTCTAATAAATAGTTGTTATGTATCTATCTTTAATTATGATACGAAAGATTTCACGTAAAATCATATTTTTGGATACTAGAAAGAGAAGAAACTCCTCTCTCCAAAATCTAATATCAGTATAAAAAAGATGACTTGAGTAACATCACAGTATTTACCTTATCCTTTGGATTGAAAAAGGTAAAAGATGAAGTAAGAGTGGAAATTCGCTACTTGTCGAGGATAACGACTGTTCCTGCGGCTTGGTCTCCAATACGTCGGCCATCTTGATCTATCAACGCAACTAGGTAGCAACAACATCCATCAAGACAACCGGGACAACAATTACGGATGAAAGATTGTCCCATAGTTGCAGGCATACCAGTCTGGAAGTCAACAACTCGCAATCCCATTAATCCTTTTCCTATGGATTGTCCCTCTCTTATCCCATCTTTTATGATGTCATAAATGAAACCAACACAGAAAACATAAGAGAATATTGAGGTAATTGCGCCATCAATTAGATAAGCAATGCACCGTTCACCCAAGGGGGCTTTCATAGCTGGATGATAGGGTTTTGGTTGGTATAATGGCTTATATGTGACTGATGGGGCAGGTTGGTATGTTGGTTGGACTGGGGTCGGTTCCCAGTCTGCTATTCCTGGTTTTGGTTTTTCTGGAAGTTTTTTCCCACAATTTAAACAGTATAAGCTATCTGGTTGAACTTCAGCACCACAGAACGGACAGAATGCCATATTTTTCACTACCTCTTTCCTAAGATAATATGCATTCTCAAAATCCTCGATCCATTATAAGCATTTTCTACACGGTACAAGAAAACTCACTAGATATAGTATTTAAATCAAGAGTTCCCCCCTATTGATTCATTTAAAGAAATAATCACCACAATCTAAAAGACTTAAACTGTGGCAACTATGGCTCAAAAATTTCCTCCTCCAAGATTTAGAGATGTAACTCCTGAAACTGAAAGGTTGAAAGAGCTTGATCATTTTTGGATCCTTATGGATCATTGCAAGCATCTTAAATTATTTCGTTTTTCTTACCTTTCTGACGATGAAACAGGGGAATTTATACCCACTGGGGAGGCTAGATTCTATGAGCCTATCCTCATGATTCATGGATATGAAACTTCTCATACAATTTTTAATTGGCTAGCTCGGGAATTATGGTATTTCGGATTTCGCAAATTATTTGCTATTGATAATGAACATGAAGAATTACAGGTAGCAAGTGATCGTTTAGCTCAAATAATTGATGAGATAAAGTTAATTACAAACGCTCATAGGATTTCACTAATAACTCATTCCACTGGGGGAATAGTAGCTAGATACTTCACTAAATTTACAGCTGGGGCCGATAGTCATATTCGTATACTGGCAATGTGTGGAGTACCTCATGATAGCGCGCAATATTTCGGGTATCTAAAAGAATCTCAAACGCAACTAGACATACGTAAGGCACTTGATTATCTAGAGGATATTAATTCAACAATAACAGAGAAAGAACTATACCACCTTACCCAAGTAAATCTTAGTGGAGTATTGTGGTCTAAAACCCAAGAAAGTGCTAAATTTGTACCACTTTCGGATGCTATTAATATTTCTGTAGGACAAACCCATTTACGGGTCCATAAACATAAGGTTACATTTGCTACTCTCAGACATCTTCTTATTCCAAGTGTTGCGGTTTTTAAAATCCGATTACTAACTATTTCTAATATACATGATTCACTATTAAGTTTAAAAATTTATTACAAGGGCCGAATAAACCAGAAATATCCTCAAAAAGGTTGGATACAAATTCCAAAGCAAGAGGAACCTTATATCCCAAAAGCGCCTATTGTCATCTTCTGTAACAATGTTTCACTTGATTCTTGTAAAGAAGCAGAACTATCGATAACTCTACTTAAGAAACAGCGTTTCAAACAAAGAAAGATCGGAAAATTAAACTTCACTTTAAATTGTGATGAACTCCCGCGTGTAGATTATATTACTATATATGGGGAAAAGAACGAACGAGTGGACTTAGCAATTTATACATATATCCCTTGAGGTCGAATTTTGAGTCAAGAAAATAAAATAAGAGAAGCTGCTAAACTAATCAAGAAATCTAACTATATTGTAGCTTTTACTGGCGCTGGAATTAGCGTTGAATCAGGTATTCCCGATTTTCGCAGCCCAGGTGGTCTTTGGGAAAAATATAACCCAACTGAATATGCAACATACTCAACATTTCTAACTCACCCAGAAAAATACTGGACAATGCATTTAGAATTAAGAGATATGGTAAAAGATGCACAACCTAATCCAGCTCACATTTTTCTTGCTGATCTTGAACATGAGTATGGTAAACTCAAAGCAGTCATAACTCAAAATGTAGATTTTCTTCATTCAAGAGCTGGAAACACTAAAGTTCTTGAAATCCATGGAACTACTCAAACATCTAGTTGTTTGAGTTGTGACAAGAGATTTCATTTCACAGAGGTAGAAGCTTTTCTTGATCAAGGCCAACTACCTCCTCGGTGTCCTCAGTGTGATGGATTAATTAAAACAAATACAGTATTATTTGGTGAACAGTTACCCTATGATGTTATGGAACAAGCAAAGGATGAGGTAATTGCTGCTGATTTGCTTATTGTTATTGGTAGCAGTTTGACTGTCTATCCTGCTGCTGCTCTACCATCTCTTGCTGTTCAGACTGGAAAGAGACTAATAATTGTTGATAAATTTTCCACACCAATGGATATTTATGCTAACGTTGTCGTACGTGGTATGGCGGGAGTAATGATGCCAAAAATATTATCTGTTCTAAAAGAAATCAGCTAGCTATTTTTTTGTTGAAGAACAATTTTTCCATTAAATAAGCATGTTCCTTTCGCTCATAGTAATTCTTTAGTAATCTAGCAACTCTATAACCGTTATTTTGATAAAATCTTTTTGCTCTTTCGTTCTTATGGTGAACTTGAAGTTCAAACCTTTCAATTCCATGTTTTTTGTGAAGATCTTCCTCGAGTTTTAATAATAGTTTTTTTCCAATACCTTTACTCCAAAATGATGGATCTACCTGGATTGTAACGATTCGTCCCAAAAATTCATCAGTATCATCCTGTTCTCCGATAGCAAAGGCAATAATTTTTGGATTGTCAGCGAATTGAACTGTCAAAATAGTGTAAATAGGTGTCATTGAAAGAAGGATGGCTAAAACAGACGGTCCATAACGTAACTCACTTGGAAAGCAAGCTTGTTCGATTTCATTAAGCCTATCCGCATCCTCTATAATACCTGCTCGAATTTTTATTTTACTATGATCCTGGGGATGAATAGATTTTGTCATTTGGTCACCAGTTTCAGAAATATTAGAATTTCTCAGTAAATATGCTCTTGGAGTAATAGGATTAGAAATCTCTTGTTTTAAATCAATTATACAGAATAATAAAAATTCATATCCTCTGAGAAAAAAACAGAAACCTCCTATATTGACATGGTTTTGTACTTCAAATCGTATAAACTGTCGAATACACAACAATTATTGGGAAAAACAGATAATGAAACATAAATTAGCTACCTTAGCCTATATTGTTTGCAATGATGAAGTTCTCTTACTTTTCCGGAATAAAAAAGAAAATGATTTCCATGAGGGGAAATTTATTGGCATTGGGGGTCGTCTTGAACCAGGGGAAACTCCTATCGAGTGCATAATACGCGAATTAAAGGAAGAAACAGGTTACAACCTAAAGTCTGAAGAGGTTGAGTTTAGAGGGTATATTTATTTTGATGAAATCAATCGTGATAAGATAAATGAAGATCTTCCAGCATTTAATTGGCTTGTATTTGTTTATTATGTTAATGTAACTAAAAAAATCGAGTTTGAAAATCCAGAGGGAAAACTTCTTTGGGTTCCTATTAATGAAATACCTTATCAAAAGATGTGGGAAGGTGATAAGATATTTACGCCTAAATTGCTAAATACAAGGGATATCATGGAAGCTAAATTCCTCTATGATAATGAGAGAATTGTAAGTTGGAGCTTCGGAAGAGATTAAAGTCAAGAAATCAATTGAGTTTATAGGACTGCTATCAAATGCCCCGTTCAAGATTATTCGTTTGGCTGTTGAAGAAGGGATTTCCTTTAAGATCTATTTTCGCAAGGTTTACAAAAATCCCTCTTCTCGGTAGAGTAATGGATTATATGTTATTCCATGAGGATGAGATCATTTACATTCCTAAGGATGAGGTAAGTGTTATCAAAATCGATAAAGAAATAGCTCATCATGAAACAATTGTCCCATCAATGGTAATTGAGCATTTCATTAATGAAGCAAATTATCACTGGATTATGAACTGGTGTATATGTCGTTCAGCTTCTTCCTGTGAAGAATATCCAATAGATTTAGGTTGTTTATTTCTTGGGGAAGCAGCAATACAAATAGATCCAAAACTAGGAAGGAAGGTCACCAAAGAAGAAGCCTTACTCCACGTACAAAAGTGCCGTGAGGCTGGATTAGTTCATTTGATCGGAAGAAATAAACTTGATACTTTCTGGTTAAAAATCGGCCCAGGAAACAAGCTTCTTACAATATGCAATTGTTGTCCTTGTTGTTGTTTGTGGCGAATTCTCCCCCATGTGTCGAAAAAAATAGCAGGGAAGGTTACAAAAATGCCAGGTGTGGCAGTAACAGTTGATGATGGTTGTATAGGATGTGAAACGTGTGTAGAAACCTGTTTTGTCCACGCTATTAAATTAGTTGATGAGCGAGTAGTAATTAATGAATCATGTAGAGGTTGTGGTCGTTGTGTGACTGTTTGTCCTCAAAATGCCATCACTTTAACAATTGTTGGGACAAAGAACATAGATGATTCAATTAACAAGATTGAGACCCTAGTAGACGTTACATGAGCTTTAAAATTCAAAATAATTGTCTTTAAACTCCCCACTGGATCTTGAATAGGTTTAGGTAATTTTTTGGATTTTGAAAGCACAACCGCAGCGAAGACAGCGATAGATTTCTTCTGATTTTTCTTCTGAGAGTGAGCTACGTACCAATTGGTGAAGACAGTGAGTTTGATATTGCATTTTACTCTCTGATTGCATTAATATAGCTCCGGTATGGGATATGAAGGTATTGGTATTTAAAAATTAGTGTGATACGCAGTCAAGTCAAAATAATAGAAGCTCAGATTTAAGGAAGCGAATTGGTAATATTAACCTAACTTCTTCATTTAGCAAAATGGGTTAAGAGATAAAGTTACTAAGGTTTTAACAGATGTTTTTCATAAATTTCTTTCACAGAAGAAACTTATGATTTTAAAAGAATTCTCCTAGACTCATTTGTCTTTTGATATACATATCATCTTGTTCAAATCCTTGGGTCAAAACATTCTGTTTTGTTAGAATTTTTCGCAAGGAAATTGCATCATTAATTGCATAACCAGAAAATCTGTTGTTAATGAGCACAAAGATTGTATTATATCTCTTACTCAGCTCCACAAGCTTCCTTGCCCAAGCCTTTCGTTCTTTATTTTTGTCTAAGAAAAATTTTCCCAATTTTTCATCAGGAATTAATTGACGACTTCCTAGAAGACGAATATAGTATAAAGGAATTTTTTCATTTTGATAATCTTCTGGGATACTGAGTGTAGTTGTTTCAGCCAAAGAGATAGCCAAAGCTTTAAGTCGATCCTTCACTTCATCTGTGAACCAGGAATCATTCCTGATTTCTAGAAAAATTTGCCCCGAAAAGAGATCAGTGCATTTCTCAAGGATTTGGTTTAAAAAAGAGAAGTTTCCTCTCGTATTACAAAAACTGGGAGGAAATTGGATTAAAATGGATCGTAATTTTTCCCTAAGTCCTCGCATCCGTGAAAAGAACATCACAATTTTATCTGTTTTAACCGTAGGACGTGAGACATGGGTAATCTCTCTAAATAACTTTGCGCTGAAGATGAAATCTTCAGGTGTTGAGCCATACCACCTATTAATCATTGATTCAGAAGGAATTCGATAGAAAGTCATATTAATTTCATTTAATAGTGAATGATTACTATAAAACGCAAGTTCGTTATCAATGTTCCGTGGATAGAATGTACCGTTCCAATGATTATAATGCCAGCCTGCAGTTCCGAGATAAATCATTTCCAAATAACTTGAAGGCTTTTACCTATAAAAAAGTTCCATTATTGATCTCATAATATCGGCTTTAGGGTCACTTTACACCTTTTCATCTATTTGGAAGTGGAAGTCAACAGATTTTAGGAAGGATGGATATTCTAAGGTTCCCTCAAACAACTATTATGCTTCCATTAGGGGGAAGAAGATCCCTTGAAAATTTCAATGGTTTAGAGCTACATTTTAAAGGTCATTTGAGCTTGTGAAAGGTGAAGTCAGGGGACTACATACCACAGGTTTAAAGTTTGCCGTGGTAATCTTTCACATTCCCCTTCACTGAAACACTGATGCTATTCAAACGCCGTGGACTTCTCGGAAAGGTGTACCCAGCTACCAGAGGTTCTAATGCCCTGGCTTATGTCCTATAAAGGCATAAGTATCCCGCTCAACCGTCCTAGCGGGGCTACGACTCATGGTTTCGTGAGTAGATGGATTCATATTCCTTCGGGAATAAATGTCCATAAGGAAAGGAACGGTATAACCTCTAAACTATATCAATGATCTTAGAAAAAGAATAATAAACCAAAAATGACCAAAATAATACATTTCTTGTTTATTCTGGAAAATTAAGAAAATTTATTGCGAATCTTAAGAGCTAGTTCTACTTCATCTGTAATAATAGCGTCAACTTCATTCAGAGTTGTAGATCTGATAGACCTCTCGTCATTTACTCCATATGGATTCACAAGAATTCCATCTTTTTTTGCTGCCTTAAAGCACTTATGCGTATAATATTTATGAACTCTAGAAGTTAACCAAAAAGAAATTTTGACCCATTCACTTGGAATAACACCATAAAAAGGATGTAAAGCGTCACAATTCAATTTTTTAGCCAAAGTTAATTGCCCTTTTGCAAAATGGCACAAAAGACCTGTGAGAATGGTTGGATCAATCGATTTAATAGTTCTTAAAGGATTATAGTGAAAAGAGGAGATAATAATTTTCTCTCGATCAATATTATATTGATTGATGACCTCAACCAATTCCTCGCATCCCTTAAGGGATTTCATCTCTAAGTTTAGTATGACCTTATTACCAAACGTTTCAAGGATTTCTCCAAGAGAGGGGATCGTGATCCCTTCAGAAAGTTCAAATGATGTAAGTTCATTATAAGAGAGTCCAGCTATGGACTCACTTCGACCGAATTTTTCTAAAGTATCATCATGAAAGCAAATAAACTTGCTATCAGCTGTTAAATGAACATCAAATTCGAAACCATCAGCACCATGGTGAATTGCAGTCTGAAATGCTGGGATAGAGTTTTCAGGCTCACCATTAATCAGATAACCCCGATGAGCAAGAATTTTGACTTTGCTCATACATTCCCTCATTCATTTAGTAGAGCTAATTTTCTGGTAAATAGCTAGTCTTAGGGATTTCTATATCTAAGGATTTAAGTTCTTTAGAATATTTTCTAGCTAGTGGTCGAATCTCATTCTTTCGGTAACGATAAGTAATATCTGCTTTATCACCCTTCAAATCTGCCCATGGTTCAACCAATACAACATCATTTACGCTTATTCTATACCCTCGTCTGAATCGTCCTGGAATGCGTGCGGTTCGTTTTACTTGATCAGTGCAAAGTACTTCCATTCTTCTTGCACCTAAATTTCGAATAACCACACCAATGACTTCATTCCCAGCAGGATAACGTGTTCTCCTAACAATTTCTGTTCCTGGTGTTGGTTTTCCTTTACCTTTTCGTACCACTTAATTTTCCTCATTAAATACGATTATTTTTGATTTGATTGAAGATCGGGTCTAAAACTTATTTTTGAACCTATTCTCTGAATTTAGATTTGAAGACAAGACCGCTAGATCTGTTAGCTAGAGCTCAAAGGAATTCCTTCAAATAGTTTTGGGATTGATTAATAGATTTGAGGGATTCGTCTAGCCACTCGTAAATAGTATAGTCTATTTCTTAATGTTTTATGAAATTTTCATTGAGAATACCCTCTCTTATCAGCAAGAAATATTCAAAAAATGGTGATTGTACTATTCTCAACGAAGTTTAATGGAAAGTATCAAAACATCAAAAGGTAATCCGTTGTTTATTGTTATAGATGGAGGTGATGGTTGTGGGAAGGACACACAGGCGAGACAAATCGCCCAATATTACAAGAAAAAAGGATTTAGCGTACGCGTAAGAAGTCATCCCTCAACAGATAATCCATTCGGCCAGATTACTAAACGTGCTTTAGAACAAGGCGGAAAGAAAGGGCATTTTAAGGCTGCCTTCTTTTATGCGGTTGATGTCATCAGGAGTTTAGTTATGTATTATCGCCATATTGAAAATGAGGTTGTAATATTTTCTCGATACCTGTTAGGTGTGTGTTATCTTCCAAGATCTTTAGTATTTTTTGGGTACAACTTCTTTTCGAGTTTTCTCCCAATAAGTCCATATTTCTTCTTTCTAGATGTTACACCTGAAGTTGCCAAAAAAAGAATCAATAAACGCGGAGAAATGCCAGAAATGTTTGAGAGTTTAACTAGATTAAGAAAGATGCGACTTAAGATGCAAGCAGTTACACAAAAATATAATTGGTTTCAAATCAATGGAGATGTTTCTCCAACTCAAGTTTGGTTTCAAATACGGAAAATTCTAATTCAACTTGATTCAGAAGCCATCAGAGGCCGCTAATATGTACTCAACCAGTTCTATATCAATTAGAATCCAATTCGGATTATCTTCATTTCAAATGTTGGCAATGTTTCGTCGTGGTCTTTTTTATACATATTTATCGATCTACTTACGGTATTTTCTTGGAATGAGTGTAACTGAAACAACACTTTTTGCTACTCTTCCAATGATTCTTAATGTTTGTTCTCAAACTTTTTTATGGGGTGTATTATCTGACAAACTCCAGTTACGCCGTTCTTTTGTAATTATAGGAGAGCTCCTAGCAGGAATTGGAACTTTAGTTGTGTTTTTCGCTCATCGATTAGTAGATCAGCGATATATTGCTGGATGGATAATCATCATTGGTTTATCAATCGTTGAAATCTTCTGGTCAATGTCTAATAATGGCTGGAGTGCGCTTATATCTGATTTATTTCCTTATGAAGAGAGAAGCACTATTCAGGGGAGACTTTCAAGTATAGGAGGTTTTGGTCGGATTCTAGGTTTGTGGATCGGTGGATTACTCTATCATGGATTGAATCTTCAATATGAGGGGTGGGGATTTTATGAGGGGAGTCTATTCATTGTAGCTGCTTTAATCATGTTTCTTTCAGCTATCCCAATGATATTTGTACCTGAAGGAGGGATCTCACGTGAGCTTCAACCTGAACCTGAAAAAGAACTGTCTTCAACAGATATTACTACCCCCTCTACTCAGATATTTATCATTTTTCTCATAGCGATAACTTTGATCAATTTTGGTAGGAATAGTATCGCTACTATCTTACCTCAGTATTTATATCTCCCTTCTCCTGGTTTTGCTGTGTCTAGTGAGTTATTATCTTATATAATGAATACTCAATCACTCGCGATAATCTTATTAGGTCTAATTGTGGGGGGAATAGGAAATAGGTTGGGAAATGGGAATACAATTTTAATAGGGGCAGGTATGGCAATAATTGCTCTAGTCTTGTTTGCTTTTTCATCAGATTTATTATATATCTACCTGGCGAGTTTTTTAAGAGGATCAGCACAGGTAGTCATTATGGCATCGGCCTATGCATTTGCTTCGGGTTTAATCGTTCCTGAAGACCGTGGGAGATTATTTGCTATTTTCAATGCATCTTTTTTCCTTAGTTGGGGATTAGCTGGGACTATTATTGCTGGCCCTATTATTGACTTCCTTCTAGTACTAGGTGCAGCTGAAATCTTTGCGTATCGGGTAGCTTTTCTAGTCGCAACAGGCGTTACATTTATAGGTGTCTTATTACTTATAGGTTTATTAATATGGATTAGAATAAAAACGACACAAATCAATAAAGTCGGTCTAGTAGCTTAGATTGGGTATGGATATGTCTTCGATCTCCATATGGAAAACAAAAAGTCCTATGTATAAAGTTTTCGCAGTTGTCCCTGGAGAGAGGATAAATATCCAAGTAACATTTGGAAATCAGACACCTTATCAATATCGGTTACAGATTCTAGATAAACGCAATAATTCACGATTAAATCGATATGGAAAAGGATCAGACAAAGGGATCGAATTAACTTGGCCAATCCCTAGTACAATTCGTAGTGAACATCATGGTGTTTGGCGGATTCTTGTGGATACAGATATTTTCTCTTTTGATCAGAAATTCTATGTAGGACATGTAGAGCGGATT
The DNA here is from genome assembly GCA_048939725.1 of Promethearchaeota archaeon. Lineage (GTDB taxonomy): Archaea > Asgardarchaeota > Heimdallarchaeia > Hodarchaeales > Hodarchaeaceae > Hodarchaeum. Next base: position 15,681 of record JBHLPG010000039.1, read on the forward strand.
GAGCCACCAATGCTTATTGCAGGTCCAAGTCCATTGGAACTTTTAGAGGAAGTTGCAGTGACTCCAGTTGCTGCTAAAGAAGCACTTGAAATGCCTCTGGAAGATACTGGTCTTGAACCCTATATACAAGCTGAAATGGAACTGTACAAAAGTGAAACGTCAGTCACAGCCATAAAAGGCATTGGGAAAACTTATGCGAATAGGCTAGTAAAACTCGAAATTTACTCTATTTCAGAATTCTTAGCTTATCCTGACCGTATTTCTCTTGCTGAAGTTATGCGGATTAGCGATAAAAAATTACACAATATGCTTCAGGATGCTAAGTTTCTAGTAAGTAAAGAAATAGAACGTCCACTCACTTCTGATGAAGACACAAGCCTTCCAGAAGATCTTCTTTCTATCCGCGGGATTGGACCAAAATCTATTGAAAGACTAGCAAAGCTCAGAATCTTTTCAAGGGCTGATCTAGCAAATTTTGAAGATTTGGAGATTCTAAGAAAAACATTGAGAATGTCAATGTCTCGTTTGATTAATGTTCTTGAGTCTGTTGGTAAAACTGCAGATTTTCCCGAGGTGAAAGAACCCGAGGTATTAGACCCCTTAGTTCATCGTGTCACTAGTATTAAGGGGATCGGAGTCAAGACAGCTCAAAAATTAAAGCAACGAGGAATCATTACTGTTCAAGATCTATTGAATTCATCATATGAACAATTCAAGGATTCAACAAGTGTAAAGACTTACAACAAATGGAAGATAAATGCTGCAATTTTTGCTGGCCAAAAAATTGAAAATTTGCCTCCTTTGTCCAGAGTTTCGACAGAGGAGGTCAGCTTAATCTCAATTAAAGGAATTGGAGCAAAAACAGCAAAGCAGTTGAATTCTGTTGGAATAATGACCTTAAAAGACCTAGTAAAATCTGATTTGGAAGATTTAACAGAGAGAATTAGGATATCTAAGCAAAGATTAGTAAATTGGCAGGCTCAAGCGAAAAATCTGATCAAATAATTTGACTTATTCCTAGAAAATCTTCCTCTGCTTAATAGGTGGAGTTTGAAGTTTTTTGTCGTTCTTGTTGAAAATGAATGTCATTGATTTTCTGATAAAATGGTTTTAATATAGGATATTTTACTTAAGTGATATCAAGAATTTTGATTCCAATGATTATTAGCAATTAGAATTTGGTTTTAAATATTCTTAAACCAGAAGTCATTGGTTAATTCTAAAATTGATGCTTAATGTTAAATGATTTTAATTTCAGTAAAATAATAATGTGATTAAAATGTCAGAGATCGAAAAATTGGAAAGTAGTGATAAAAATACAAGAGTAGAAGCAGCAAGAGCATTAGGAAATAATCGTACAAAAGCTTCTCTTCGAGCACTGTTAAAAATTGCGGAGAGTGATGAAGAGAAAGATGTACGAAAAGAAGCTGTTGATTCTTTGGGGAAACTAAATGACCCAGAGGCAATTCCAGTTCTTGAAAGGATTGCAGAAAACGATAGAGACCGAGGAACACGAAATAAAACAAAAGATATAATTAAAACAATCCAAAGTTCCGGAGTTTCACTCCCTGAAACTAAATTTTCAGAGGATGATGCAATAAGGGCTCGAGAGGATTTTCGGGCCTTGGAAGAACATGAAGCCAAACAAGCTGGATTACATGTAAAATTGAAAGAAATACTAAAGTATCGAATAGACCAAGATAACAATCTGATAGATGAGAATGATGAAGTCATCGAAGGTTTACAGGGAAAAGGGGAAATAGGAGTTACAAATACAGGTAATAACGATAGAATCTGGGCTATAGATGCATTTTTAGAAGGTGTGGACGAAGTAACCTTTGATCGTAGTGAAGACCAAGAAATTATAGTTTTTGGTAACTCTTTTGGGATTAAGGAGTTAGATCCGCAGGAAACAAAAGGCGTCAATTTTGATTTCCAATTGGCAGCGCCACGATTAAGGATAGAAGAGGAATTTTGGGATTTAGAAAAACCAGATTCACCTCCTACATTTTCCCGGGGTTCGGAAGCAGCTATGCGTTTTACAATTGAACTAGGAAATAACTTTGAGTGGGCTTTGAAGAATGTTGTTTTGAAAAAGCATATTCTAGACCCAAATACCAGTGTTAACAATTTTCAAGCCGATACTGGGGAGATACGTATGGATGGAGATAATATTCAATGGGAAATAGAAGAAATTCCTGCAAACTCCACTGTACAGTCAAGCTGTGAAATTCGAGTAAGTTTACCAGAAGAAACAACAGAACCCTATAAAATTGGAGACACAATAGTCACCTACCACGCTTTTGAGAAAAGCTTTTCAAAGGTAAATCTTGACACAATAACTGGATCTTCTTCTGTATTTCAATATATTTCTCGGGATGAGCAAGAAGAAAATCCTGGCGATTTTGATTGTAAATTTGAATTAGAAAACACATCAGAGTTCGAAATGGACCTAAAAGAGGTAAGAATATATGAGGGACCCCTTGATGAAGGGAATGTAAGATTAGAATGGTTGGGTAGTGACTTTCCTGAAGAAGAAAGGTCTATTGATCCAGGGGAAACCTTTTCATTGGATCCTTGGACGATTACTGTAGAAGAGGACGGGATCATCCCTCAATTTGGACGGGAACTTGACCTTTCTGTGAAATACCTTTATGACTCAGAAATAATAGCTGAATGCACCCTTCCTGGATATGCCTTACCTTTTATGGATATAGGGGTCTCAAAAACTTTCTCACGAGAAACACTACCTTCTTATAGACGTACAGAGATCATAACTGAAAATATCATATGCTCCTCTGGAAGTACAGATGTAGAATATTTACAACTCCAAGATCGGATTCCAAATGGTTTTGAAGCTCCAACTAAAGAGAGTATCATAATAACCAAAGGAGAACAACAGATATCAGAAGATGATTTTACCTTAGAAGTCACCGAAGAAAGTGTTATCGTTACTATTGAACGTCTTGAGTATTCATCACTTGGAACTCTGAAACAAGATGAGGAGATCCTCATCAAGTACCCATTCTTTGCTACTGCTCAACCCAACGATGAATTCATGGGAAATGTGACAGTATTAGCAAATATATATCCTCCAGTAAAGCCAGTAACCGCAGAGGCTGAAGCAGGGCCAATCACTGTTATACACGAACGACGAAAGCTTAAAATTGGTAAGATGGTACGTTCAACCTACAGTCAGGCCTTGAATGAATATGAGATAGTGATTCGAGGTGAAAATGAGGGCACAGCTATAATTCAAAATGTAGAAGTGAGCGATTTCTTACCATCAGGATTTGAATTAGCCTCTGATACTGAAGAGAATCCGCCAGTTGGATTTGAGGAACATTCCTCTGTGAAAAACGGTCGTGCAATGAAATGGATATATAAGGAGGTTCAACCTGGTCAAACAGTTGAGATCCGATATAAAATCCGTGCTCCTGGTGATCACGATCCTAAAGAAGTCTATCGTATGTTACTAGGGTAGTCACCCTTCTTCTTTTTTTTATTTAATTTCGCACATTGGACGAAAGATCTTGGCACAAGTTAAAGTTGATTTTAATCAAATAAAAGTTCTCCTTCTTACAAAAACACCGCAGGAGATTTCTGAATTTATTCGTTCGGAAAAATCACAGGACGAGGCTATGTTCCTTTTTTGGGCCCTTGATTACCTTGAACAACATCCTAAAGAAATCCCAGTAGAATCAGAATCAAATTTGCAACAAAATAAAGAGCTTTTGGGACGAGTTCAAGAGAATATCTTTAGAGATAATCTCGAGACTAATCTACAGGAATTCTCTGCAGGGTTTGTTTTAGGAACATTAGAATTTGGTATTCGAGAAAGGGAAGCTCAAATTGATCGTTACGGTGAATATGTGGAGCTATTAGCCAAAATTCAGGCATGGCCTGAATTAGGATTTCCAAATGAGGAATTCAAGAAAAACTGGGAAGAACGCATAAACGATATTCATGAAATCCAGGATTGGATGAAGGATAGAGCAAAGGACTGGTATCCCATTATAATTCCGCTTTATCGGTCAGAAAAATTCCAGAAATCTGCAAAAATAGCTCTAAAGGCTTTAAGAAAAGGACGTAAAGATAATACAGTCTTTCAGATACTAGCAGCATTAATACATTCAAATCCTATATTGGATAGACAAATCAAATATTTTTGTATAGAAAATAATATGGAAAAAATCGAACCCGCACACTTATTAGAAATAATGCAATTATTGTCAGGTGAAACTTCTGATGAACGGGTAAAAGAGTATTGTAACCTTTTACTTAGTTCAAAAAAGAAGCAGGAGAAAGTACCATGAAGATTTACCTTTCTGGAGCAATAAGAGGTGGTCGAGAACTCCAAGATAATTATCAAATAATTCTTGATTATTTAAAAGAAAATGGACATGAAATTCTCACTCATCATGTAGCATCATCTGATGTCCTCGAAATGGAAAAGTCAATCCCTGATGTTGACATTTATATTCAAGATATTAATTGGCTTCAAGAGTGTAATGCACTCATTGCAGAAGTTTCTGTGCCTAGTATTGGAGTGGGATATGAGATTGCTTATGCTTTAGCATTTAATAAACCAGTTTTAGCAATTTATGAAGAAAATAGATTAATATCAGCTATGATCCTAGGAAACACATCCCCAAATCTTAAAGTTCACTCTTATCCTAGTATCCCAAGGCTTCTATTTCAAATTAAGGATTTTTTAAGTTCAATATCTAATAAAAATCCTTAACAGGTCTTCCTTTACCATGAACTAATAGATCATAAGTTTTCTGGATTCTATCCCAGTTTTGTTCTCTATCAAGAGCCCAATGTCTTCCAATAACTGAAGAAAATTTTACATCTTCCAGTTCTTTAGATAGATGTTCAATTTTATTTACATAATGAGCTCCAGCTTCAGGTTTTTCACCCCGTCGTCCCAACATTCCATGTAAATACACCTCGGTAATTTTTTCCTTCTTTGCTAGTTTCATTAGAGCTTCAAGAAATTTAATTGAACCATGTGAACTATAGAAGCTAATAATACCTAAAATATGTAGTGCTGTTTTATTTCTCCTAGCTTCTTCAATTACATCTATAAAAGCTGAATTTTGAAAGAAGTCTCCATTATCAATTGCTTCAAATATTCTTACGCGATCACTAACAACACGTCTTCCAATTCCCATATGAAGATGACCGATTTCGCTATTTCCAACTGTCCCTTCAGGCATGCCTAGGGGCAATCCAGAAGCGATAAGGGTATTGAAAGGGAATTCTTTTCGTAATTTATCCATATGAGGAGTACCAAATTCTAAGAAGAGATTTCCATATGAATCTGGGTTATACCCCCAACCATCTAAAATTAAGAGAAGAATTTTTTCGCTCTTGAATTCTGTTCTATCTTGTAGAAGAGTTTTTCCCTTTATTTCTTTGGGTTTTTCAAGACTCATTGCTTCTAGAATTGTAGGTGCAATATCAACAAGAGAACCCCCATCTCTTAATTGGAGTTCATTCATCTTTTCAGATATTAATAGAAAAGGAACTGGATTAGAAGTATGTCCAGTGTCAATAGAACCATCAGGGTAGAGCCATGATTCTGCAACTCCATGATCAGCTGTAACAAAGACAGTGTATCCAGTAGCAATTGCAGAAGTAACTATTCGACCTAATTGTTCGTCTACAGCACGAATTGCCTTCCCAACCACTTCTTTTCTCTCAATGTGCCCCATCACATCACAAGGCGAGATATTGGTTACAATGAGATTATAGTTGTTATCCCTCATAGCATTGATCGTAACATCAGCAACCTCTGATGATTTCATTTCTGGATATTCTGATAGATCTTCTGTTTCGTGTGAAGGAATGATTATATGATCTTCGTTCTTGAATTTGGTATGCTGTTTTCCATTGAAGAAATAAGTAAGATGAATCGATTTTTCACTTTCAACGCATTTTAAGATCTTTTTCCCGTTTTTACTTAAGAATTCAGTTAAACTGTTGCTTAGATTTCCAATTGGAGGAAATGCGACCTTTACTTTCAAATCAGGGTGGTATTCGATCATTGTAGCTACATAAAGATTAAGTGGGAGAGTAGGAAAATGGGTAAATTGGTCTTCAGTGAGAGCTTGGGTTAATTCTACCTCTCTTTCTCCACGAAT
>JBHLPG010000040.1:0-21816 GCA_048939725.1 Promethearchaeota archaeon
CCAAGGCTGTTCACACATGTCACAGTGTTTGATGCAACAGACTTATCCGCAAATAGCGTAAGACCTTTGTCTTTTACCCAATTTCGGGTATAATTCCCCATTTCAGTATGTCTTGCCCAGCGGTTCTCAATTCCTTCTTCATCAACGATCTTATGAAGCTGATATTGAAGCGCATAATAAATCGGAGTTACAGGAGTGGCGGGTTGCATTCCGTTCCGATCATGGTATTTTTTAAGAGTAAGAAAGTCGAAATACCATCCTCTATTCGGAACAGTCTCGGCCATCTTTAATGCTTCATCTGAAACTGACGCGACAGCTAATCCAGGAGGGAGAGCCATACATTTCTGTAATCCAAAAAGATAAACATCGATTTCCCAATCATCAATGCGTGTTTCAACACCTCCAGCGGATGAAACTGCGTCTACAAGTAATAAACAACCATGATCTTTAATAATTTTGAACAGATCTTTTATAGGGGTCGTGACTCCTGTAGAAGTTTCATTCTGAGTAATACAAACGGCATCATATTCCTTTTCGTCTAATTTTTCATTTAGTTCTTTTGCTGATACTGCTTTACCCCAATCCACATTCAAGGTGTCAGCTTCTTTCCCATTCATTTCTGCTATTGCATACCATCGTTCGGCAAATGCCCCATTTAGGACATTTAATACGCCTTTTTGATGTACACAATTACGAATGGCGGCTTCCATTAATCCTGTGGAGGATGACGTTGATAAGATAATTTGATTGTCAGTGAAAAGCATCTTTTGCAGATAGGAAGCAATATCCTGATGTAATTCTCCCATAGTATCACTACGGTGGGCAATCATTGGTAATGCTAATTTTTCCCTGCAATCTTCTGCCACATTCACAGGCCCCGGTATGAAAAGATCTAAAAAATCATTTTCGTCAATCATAATAGGATTCTCCGGATATAATTGATTTTTCAATATAATTAATTGATAGAGAAGCTAAGGATATGGAGGAATACAGTTTAATCCTTAAGTAATTGTCAAATTAACCCCTTTCTTATACCTTCTTGTTGACGTAAAAATAAGATTATATATTGGGTTACGATTAATTTTCATAAGGCTTGATAGTTATGATTTCCATGAGAAAACTCCATCTAGTTTCGATTACTGTGTTATGTATTATAATGATTCTACCTCTCAATACTATACCTCCCCAAAGATCTATTGGATCAGCTGTGGATGAATTTGAAAGTGTTTCCCAAAATATTGTTCATAGCTCTTCAGGGATTGATTTATTGTTTTCATACAATCCATCGAAGAAAATCAATATTTTTCAAGATTTGAATCAATATAATCCAACAAGAATCAAATTCTATAGAAATTTTCCAGTGGGTCTTGTTACTCTACCCAAAGATCAACTATATCTAATGAAAAACGAACATCAATTGCTCTATTCTCATTTACACATTTCACAAAAGATCAAAGTACTACCTTCTCTAGAAGAGTTTCGATCTCAAATTGGGAGTACAAGCCAACAGTCTAACTATATTCCCCCCTATGAAATAATTAATGCCTCAGAATTATGGAATAACGGATACGATGGTTCAAATGTTAAAATTGCTGTAATTGACTCTGGTATTTCGTCAAATCTTCCGAATCAAGACTTCCAAGGACGAATAGTTTATGAAGAATCCTTTATTGAAGATGAAGATCCACAGGATTTACACGGTCATGGAACTCATGTCGCTGGGATAGCGGCAGGAGCCGGCTTATTTAAAGGAATTGCTCCTAATGCAGATTTGGTTAATTTAAAAGCAGCAGATTTGTCGGGTCATTCTACTCAAGATGTAATGCTTGCTGCTATTGATGAAGCAATTAATCAGGACGTCGATGTCATCTCAATTTCCATTGGTTTTGGTAGATCTTCTCCATGGGGATTAGGAGACGAATTGACCCTTGCAGTTGATAGTGCAGTGGATGCTGGAATTGTGGTGGTAGTGGCAGCTGGTAATGAGGGTTCTAATGATGAACTCGCCTCCATTGGCTCCCCTGCCTCATCAAAAAAGGTTATAACAGTGGGAGCTACGAATGGTAGTACCAGTGTGGCCTCCTATTCGAGTCGTGGTCCATCATTTGATTATAAAGTTGATCCCGACGTTGTTGCCCCAGGTACACAGATTTATGCTCCTTTAGCACCTGAAGGGGTTCTTAAACTGGCGTATGAATCTTTAGTAGGTGTTGAATTAGGAGATTATATCTCGCTCACAGGAACAAGTATGGCAACACCTGTAGTTAGTGGAGCAGCTGCATTATTAAAACATCAATTTCCTCAAATTACTCCTTCCGCAATTCGTGCTGCTTTACAGGAGTCAGCTATTGATCTACAGGAATCTCTTTATACTCAAGGGAGTGGATTAATCAATGTTGGAATGGCATCTACAATTCTGGAACAGTCAAAACATGATAAAGGATTCAAATTGATCTCCTCTCTTCCTAAGGCCGAGAGTGGTAAGCCTATCGAATTTTCTGAGGAAATATCTTTTCCAGGAGATCAAACCCAGATTGGAATGTCCTTTGTAACTGGGATGGCAGGCGAAATTAGTTGGGATGTTTCAGCTTCGATCGAAGATTTTATAGATTTTGATAGAACAATCCAGGTACAATCCAAAGCAGGATATTTTGAAAGAAACTTGAATGTTAGTGTTCCCTATAACAAAGCACCAGGGACTTATGAAGGGAGTCTTAGTTATACATTTCTTGACACAACTTACACAATTCCTCTTACATTTACAATAGACAATCCTAAATCTAAGATTTATTGGGATACTTATTATACTGGAAAACAGGATTCTACTTTTTATTATTATCGTGAATTAGATGAGTTTATTGGTTCAAATTATCAATTTGACATAAACGAATTTGATACAGCCTTAACTTGGCAGAATTTGTCACAAAACAATATTTTAGTCCTCACTGACTTGGAATATCCAATTTCTGAGAAAGAATTAGGTTTTATCTCGAGATTTCATAATCAGAATGGATCTATTTTGCTTCTCACCTCAGTATTTCCATATTATAGTTTAGATCCTTATTCAAGAGTTATAGAATCACTTGGAATACCTTTGAATTTATCAGATCGCACAGATTTTGTTAATTACACTGATGATGGTAGAAATCGGAAGATAATTCCTTTGGAACCAGAAATGGACATTATATGGGATGAAGGCAATCCATTCTTTCAAAATGTGGGTAACATGCCTTTTAAAATAGGGACAGCCCTTAAATCAGATCAGGATGGTTCTTCTCTAAAAAATTTGGCGTGGATAGGGGATAAGTCCAATTTAGTTATAGCAGCATTCGAACCTATTAATAAAGGTAAAGTTCTAATTTTGGGAAGTGAATACTGGTTTTCTTCTCCATTTCTTTCAACTAGCGATGGTCAAAATTTCACAAAAAATGTATTTAATTGGTTAAAACCAAGAACTAGTTTGGTGGTTAATTCACATTTAATTCCAAGTCATCAACTAGAAATATCAGCTTATTTTAAAGATCAATCACCCCTTTCAATTGATTTCATTTTTTCAAACGGTAGCTCACTCATTGATAGGTCATTACTCTATAATCCGATACTAGAACATCATTATATCCTACTAACATTAGATACAAATCACAATCAAGAAATATCTGTTTCTATTATGAACGAAACCATGGTACTGAAGGATTTCGATATCTTTGTTGGAGATGAGCTTCCCAAGGTACAGGATATCCAAGTCGAATTTTCTGTTTCCTCAAGCTTTTCTTTCCCATCTTGGGTTGATGAAGACTCATATGAATCTATTGTTGATCAAGGAATAGACTTTACATTAACTCATTCAGACTCTAATTCAGTTCAATCCATTTTAATAATATCAAATCAGTTCGAAGATACGTTAGAAGTACTTGTACCTCCTCTCTCCATAATGAAAGAAATGACCATAGAAACTGAATTGATAAAAGATTCTGATACAAAACAATCATTTTCTTGGTCAATTCCTGAAAACTATTCCACTGGTTATTATTCCTACGACATCCAAGTTTGGAACAAGATGAGCTCAAATAGTACAGTTTTGTTGAAAGTAGAGAGAGGACATTTCTTTATTCCAGATCCTGCTCCGTCCTTTGATTCCAGAAGCACGATTGGAGGTAATGATTTAAACTTCTTTAGACAAATCGAAACTTTTGGAGATATACCTTCTTGGGATCCTGGTGATGATATTGAACTTCGATTAATAGGACGAGATAACAATAGTGATGAATTCAAAGCACATGTGCAGTTTATTCACCTATATTTTTGGTACGCTGATCGCACTGTCCTAAGCTCATTTGAAATCCCAAAGTCCCCAATCAATACAAGTGAAAACATTGGAGTTTTTAACGTACCCACTAGTCCTATTCCTGTACCTGATTTTGAGGGTTTTCAGCTAGAGATAAATAATCAAGTATTTATTCTTCTAATTTTCATCCGTGATGCACAGGGGAATTATGATATTGAACCTATTTTTTTCACGATTGGTACATCTATTGATATAGATCCAATGTTTCTTCTTATCTTTGGCATTCTTGCAATAGCTATCATTAGTGGTGTTGCAATCCTAATACGAAAAAGATCTAGTTATAGAACCTCTCCTTATTATTCCAGCATGGAAACCTACTCAACCAGCTATCCACCAGCTCCAGAAAGTAAACCTCTCGAGATAAAATTCTGTCCATATTGTGGTGCACAAGTCGTTCTTGGAGCAAAATTTTGTAGTATGTGTGGAAGTCAGATATAGATGAATTTATGCTTCAGATTGAACAAAAATAAGTAATGGTTCTCTTTTTTCGTTTTTTTCCAATGAATCCCATTTCTTGTAACAATTTGAGGTTCTTTCTTACGATATAGTGTTTTTGCCCGCTTTCTTTAGAAATTTCAGCAACAGTACCCTGTTCCAAAGAAACCATTGCCAATGCTGTCTTCTGAAGAGGGGGTGGGAGTTGGAAAATTTCCCCTGTGGACAGTTTCTTACTTGGTTTAATGGATTTAGAATCATCGATACTTGTCCCAGTCTGGATTATTTCACGAATGGTATCATGGAATGGTGTAAAGATACTTAGATTAGAATCCCAGTCCATTAATACTTCGCCATACTGTTTAATAAATCTAAAACCTACCATTTGAATTATGTCTTCAGGAGTTTTAGGAACATCTGTTACGAGAACAAGCCGAAAAAAACCAAATGATCGGATATGATAAGAAATGCCTTCAATTTCAATACTTTGCATTTCAGAATCTGCTTGGGTCATCTCAGTAGTCATGTTTTGAAGAGCAGTAAGCAATCCTCCAAGTAAGATGGCATCTGGAATATCTTCATTAGATTGGAAACTCTCTGAAAGAATTGTCATGCCATCATTGGATATAACATAAATTGCATAAATTATCGTGTGATTTCACCTATTTGCAAAAAAATAAGCCAACACTTAATGATCTTGATCACTCAATTAATTTAGATTGATTCCCTACTTATGGAGGAATTGAAAAATATAAAAGTTACTTTATTAATAAATTGAGAATTGTTTTGAAGACATCAGAGGGAAAAATCAACCTATCGAAAACAGTAATTGAATCTAATCTTTGTTTGACTGGAAGAAGATTCTTTGTTTTGCAATTTAAATTGTACAAAAATAAATTGTTTTCTTCTTCTGTTTTTTAGTCCCAATAAATCCCTTTTCTTTTAGAGTTACGAGGTTTCTCTCAATGGTATCTGTTTCTTCTCCACTTTCTAAAGCAATGTCAGTAACTGTACCTTCTTCTAATGTTACTAATGCTAATGCGGTTGCCTGCAGATAATGGGGTAGCGTAAAGATTTCTCCAGTATTAAGCCTTTTACTTGGTTTTATCGATTTTGATTCATCGTAACCAACTAATTGCTTCATAACATCCTTTATGATACTTTTAAAAGGAATGAAATCTCTTGAATTAAATTCTGCTTGTGTTAAAACATCTCCATACTCATTTATAAAACGTAATCCCAGTGTTTGAATTATATCTTCGGGAGTCTTTGGTACGTTCGTTACTAACACAATGTGAATTAATCCAAACGATCTGATATGATAGGAGAGGCCTTCAATCTCGACGCTTTTCATTTCTGTTTCTTGTTGAGCCATATCTTTAGTCATATTTTGTAGTGCGGTAAAGATTCCCCCAAGCAAAACCTCATTTGGGATGTCCTCAGACGATTGAAAATGCTCTGATATGAGTGTTTTACCATCTTCCTTTAATATGTATACCGCGTAAATAATCGTTATTATTCCACCTCTCCAAAAAATGTGGGGATCAAATCGATCAGAGTCGTTGAAAAAACATGCTCAGGTTGTGTCAACGTGTAGATGATTCGTGATGATTCCTGTCCTTGTAGGCTTTTAACAGCCTCCAAGAATTCAATATTTTGGAGTTCCAAATCAGTGGGAATCCACCCTAGAAACTCCACTATTTTGTCCCCGATGTCTACAGTGAATCGTTTTTCAATTAATTTTTGGATCTCTTTCTTTATTGTGGCACTTTGGATTGCCTCTTTAGGAATGAGGTTGGCTAAGACTAGAGACCTGTTTTTCAGTTGTTTATAGAGGCCTGCAATCATTTGAGAAGTGCCAAAAAGGTCTGCATTGCTTAGTCTCACAATAAAGAGGCTTGAATCAGTTGCAAGCATGACATTAACAGTTGAATATCCTGTTCCAGGGGAGCAATCGACAATTAAGTATTCAATTTCATAAGGCTTCTCTTTTAGCCCTTTCTTCAGTTTAATCAGGTTCTGAAGCATTTTGATTGATGTTTTTTGATCAATTCTAATAAGATTCTGAATTGATTCAGGAGTAGGATCCGCATAACCCACCCATAATTTCCCCGATAATCCAAGTGTAGGAGATATATTTTCTAAACAATTATCCATGGATTCGTTACCTAATAAATATTCATTAAGCCAATTAACCTCTGAATCCCTTTGGAAAAATGTCATAATGCTTGGGCCATGGAAATCATTGTCTAATAGACAAACTCTTTTACCTATTTTTGCTAAATGAACTGCTATGTTCACAGCTATACTAGATTTGCCAACACCGCCTTTATGAGACAAAACTGCTAAACTTCTCAAAGACACATTGCTCACCCTAATGTACCAATGTGATTCCAATCCCCTTAAAAATGAAACTTTTTTTGATATTGTGCAATATAGTGATAGAAACCTATCCAGACTGAGACCTAAGGTTAAAGGGTGTTTTATTCTTGAAGACTTTTATGTAACAAGTCTTCCAAAATCGTGATAGCAACACCTTTGTCCAGTGGGTGGTTCTCATTACCACACTTGGGGGATTGTACGCAACTAGGACAACCATCCTCACATTCACATTCTTTGATGAGATCTAACACATTTTTGAGTAGCTCCTCCCATTTCTCGAATAGTTGTTCAGAAATGCCAATTCCCCCAGGAAATCCATCATAAATAAACACCTTGGCTTTTCCATCAGCGGGAAAACAGGGGTAGGAAGTTCCACCTATGTCCCATCGGTCACACATTGCATATATAGGCGACAATGCAATAGTACCATGTTCCATTGCATGAATTCCACCAGAGAAATCAAGAGCGTCTTGTTGGATACGGTCAACAATATCTGAAGGAATTTCAATCCACATTGCTTTTGTTGTAAATTCTAAGGAGGGTAAATCAAGTGGTAAAATCTCAAGAACTTCATCATAAGTCTTTTTCCGATATGAATGGTATATTTCAGTAACTTGTACCTCCCCGTAGAAAAGTGGATAACCAATATCTTTTGTGTAAAGGATCTCTAATACGGTTACCTCGGATGTACTTAAAGCGTCAGTGTAATAATCAACCTCAAGGGGGGATGCGAATGCTTTCTTCCTTTTCAAGTCTAATATCTCAACCAGATAAGTTTCCGACTGATGGATTAGAATGGCACCTTCGTGAGCTTCACGATAAGCTTGTGGGATACTAATGGTTTCTAGAAGTTTCCCTTTAACTAGGACTTCAATCATATTCGTGAAAGCAGAATTAAGACCTATTATCGATGCTGGTCTATTTGGGGAACTACTAGTTAGTCCAGCTGGTACTATTTTTACTAATTCTTCCTGTTTTAATTCCTGAGCAATCATTCTCCCTTTATCTCCCCAGATTTGTTGAATTTCGTTTATTGACAATGGGAGTTCTGCTGCAGCACATAAAATATGTCCCTTCAGAATATATTGGTTATGTATATCTATGATCGCATTTTCAGGATTCCTTTCAAGAAAGTAATCTGGATGTTTGCCAAGAAATTGTTGGAGCGGGTCTTCAAACAGAATTAAAGTGGCTAGGGAAGGTCTTAGCGTTCTCCCAACACGGCCAATCTGTTGCCAGGTGGAGATTATTGTCCCTGGAAATCCTGATAAAAGAACAGCATCCAAGTTCCCAATATCAATCCCAACTTCAAGAGCATTTGTGGAGACAACAGCCTGGATTTCGCGGTTTCGTAATTTCTTTTCTATTTCACGACGTTCAAGGGGACGATAGCCAGCACGATAAGACATCACTTGATTATGGTCTAATCCATTTTCCCTCATATCTTGTTTTACCCACAGTGAAATGAGTTCCGCCATTCGACGTGATAATGTGAAACAGAGGGTTTGATAATCAGCTTTAAGAAATTTAGCTAATAAATTCCGCGTTTCTTGATGTGGTGAACGTTTCTTCAGTTTATACTTATCAATAAAGGGAGGATTCCATAATATAAGATGTTTTCTTCCGTATTCTGCACCATCGTTGCTAATTACTTCGACCTGAGTCCCAATAAGTTTTGATACGAAGTCATCAGGATTATTAATCGTAGCAGAAGAGAGAATGTATTGAGGTGTGGATCCATAGTAGGTAATAATTCGGTTTAAGCGTCTTAGTAATTGAGCAACATTGGAGCCGAAGATTCCTCTATACTGATGAGCCTCGTCTATTACTACAAATCTTAGATTTCTGAAAAACCTATCCCATTTTTGATGCCAATCCAGGTATTGATGTAAAGCATATGGATTAGAAATTATTGCGTGAGCAAAATTCCGAATCTGAGGTCGTTGTCTACTTGGTGTGTCACCATCGTAAATATAGGGGCGTAATCGTCCATTTAGGACTTCATTCAGTTCTTCTAGCTTCTTTAATTGGTCGTTAGCAAGAGCTTTTGTCGGATATAGGAATAAGGCGGTCACTGCTCGTTTTCGAGCAACCGCGTTTGCAACAGAAAGAGAAAAAATTAATGTTTTTCCCGAAGCTGTCGGTGTAGTTATCACTACGTTTTTCCCTTTATGAATCGCGTTTAAGGCTTCAGCTTGGTGAGAATATAATTTCAGTTGTTTCTGTTCTAACCAGTTAGCCAATTCTTCTTCTAATTTGAAGTCAAGTTCTCCATATTTTGCCGTTTTAGGAGGAATTGAGGTCTTGAAGATCATCTGTTTTCGATAGGAGGGATGGTCTTCAGTATCCTTGAGAAATTCTTCGATAGTCATGTAAACTCACTAGGGACGTATTGCATTACCTTTAATAGACCGACCGTAGCTATCTCGAGTGATATTGATAGAGTGGGGAAATTGATCTGCAATCTCTTGCAGGTGAGTAATCAAAATGATTTTGAAACGCTTTGTTAATCTGAATAACTTGGTTACAAATGCTTGTTGGGCTTCCAAAGTATCAAGTGAGCCTAAATCTCCCTCATCAATGAATAATGTTTTTTTACTTGCTGTAACTGATTCTTCAACTTGTCCGAGCTCAGAAATCTCCTCACTAATAGCCAATCTTAATGCAGCATTGATTTGTGTTCGTTCGCCTCCAGAAAAAGTTGCTACATCCCGAACCCCGTCAGGAACCTTTATCAGTATTTCAAATCCCATCCCCTGCCTCTCTGTGTCTACTTTTTGCAATAGAATATTAGTAAATCTGTCATTGGTAAGTTCAGCTAAAATTAATGAAGCCCGCCTTCCTAATCTAGGTAAAACTTTGCTAATGGCATAAAAAGGGGCACCTCTTGTATGAAATACTTCCCCCTTAAGTTTCTCATAAATTTCCTCCTCTAAAACTAGTTGAGAAATCTCTTTTTCTAAAGACTCGATTTCAGGTCCAATACTTTTCAGTTCTTCAATCTGTAATGTGTGATTCTTTATTCTTTCCTCCAAGATAGCAATTGATTTCTCAAGAGATCGCTCCTCTTTTCTTTTTTCTTCTAATTCCTTCGATAGATCCTCATACTCTTTCTTAAAAGAAAAAAATCCCTTTAATTTATCCTTTAGATCTTTAATCTCTACCTCTGCATCTTTCACTTGTTTCTCAAGTGTGGCAGCCTTAGAAGAAGGATCTATTTTGCTTTTTAACTCTAATTTCGTGTTGTCATATTTTTCTTGTATTTTCAAGTTATTTTTGTGTTTATCTTTCAAATTTGATAATTCTAGGTCTTTTTCTGACGTGAAACCGAGTTCTTCTAATTTTTTTAGCTGTAACGAAAGTTCTCTGTCATCATCTTCCAAATCCCGCTTTAATCGGATTTCAAGCTCTCCAACCTCTTCTTCTAGTTCCGAAATCCTTTGAGTTATTTCTGAAAGGAGAAAAGAGTCTTTATTTATCTTATTCTTCCCTGTTTGTAATTCTTTGAGGTCTTTTCTAGCTTGAAGCTGTTCCTCGCGAAGTTCCTGAAGGATTTCATTGGTAAGGTTCCATGATTGCTCTAAAGAAATTCGTTGGATCCTTTCTAATAATCGTCCTTCCTGATTAAGGAGTTTAAAAGCTGTTTCGTGATCAATTGTTGTACTTAATCCTCTTATTCGATTTTGTTCCTTTTTAAGACGATTGACCTTTATTTTCAGATCTTTCTTTATAGAGTCTTCTTTTTGTTTTCTTTTCTTTCTTAAAGTGTCTAGGTGGCTTTCTATTAGAGTATAATCTTTTTTTGCTTGCTCAAGTTTTTTAATTTTCCCTTCTAAATCCTTCCTCTCTTCAACTTGCTTTTCTAATTCAATTAATTGACTCTGAAGTTCCTGATATTTAAGTAATTCAATTTTTACCTCTGTGAATTCTTTTAGTGATGTTTCTAACCGTTTATCGACATTTTCTTTGATAGTTTGTAACGATATGTACTTTTCCATTTTTTTCTGAGCTTTTTCTCCTTTTTTCTTCAAATCATCAACCTTTTTTTGTAATGCAGTATGTCTCTTTTCCTGTGATTCTACCTCGGGTTTAATCATTGTTAATTCGGATTCTAATTCTTGAATTTTCGCTATCTCATCCTTCTTAACTTTGAGTTCTCCCTCTTTTTGGTTTTTCTCGTTTAAAACCTCTTGCAATCGACTCTGTGTGTCCCTGATAGCCTTCTCGAAAATATCTAATCGAAATAAGTTTTGTAATGTTTTCAGTCGCTCAGTTGAGGATTTTGATCCAAGAGCTTTCATTTCATCTTGGCGAATGATAGTTGAGTTTACAAACGATTTGTAATTCATTCCAAGTATAGTTGACCGAATCTTTTCATTTAATTCAGGAATTTTGCCTGGTACACGTTCTTTATTAATAAACAATTCGAGATAGCTTTTTCCTTTCTTATCTCGGCCCCTTTTAATTCCAATCACATTTTCTCCAGTTTTAAACTTACAGCGAACGCTTCCATTTTTCCTACAAATATTTTCTATGTTTACGCCGAATAAATCTAACCGTGAGCTCTTCCCAAAGAGCGCGAATGTAAGAGCATCTAAAATTGTGGTTTTACCTGATCCTGTTGGCCCTGCAATCACTATGTAAGGTGCTTTAAAATCAAATTTTACAGGAGTTTGGTAATTCATAAAACGATATAATTCCATCTCTTGGAGGTCAAATCCTAGCCCTATTCGTGATTGGATACTCATTTGGATTCCTCCACTCTTGAAATGGCAGAGTTTAGTATTTCTAATCCTTTATCGCAAAGCTTTTTCTGAAATGGATAATCGCTGTATTGTTCAGATACATATTCTGTAAATAAAACTAAAGGGTCTAGGATTAATTCTGATAGGACTATTTCTTTAAGGGATTCAGCGGTTGTCCAATTAATTTCATAATGAAAAGTCATATCTTCTAAGTTTTGGTAAATACGTGGGAGAATAACTCTTTTTTGAAGCCCTGAAGAGATTGAAATATCAAGACGAACAATTGCTCCTTTAATATTTTGAGGAAGACGCGAAAGAATAAATTCAGTTGGGTTCTGAGTATCTAAAGGAACCTCGATAAACTTTCTTATTAGTGGACGAGGATTGTTTGACTGAAATTCCAATTTTTTCGTATTGGTGTCATACACATAAAACCCCTTATCCTCTGTTGTTTCCCCAAAGTTCACTCGTTCTAAAGATCCTGGAACTAGAAGTTTTCCATTTAATAATACTTGAGTAGTGTGAATATGTCCAAAAACGGCCAGATCGATGTCTTCTAGAGGGAGCATATCTCTTTTAAATTTAAATTCATGAGGTAATTGATCGGGATAGGGTAGAATTCCAATTTTTGATCCTTCAACGAAAAAATGGCCAACTATGAATTTGATCTTTGTGTCTAGTTGCTTCACTTCATGTTTAATCCAATCACGAAATAACTGTTGACTACGTAACATATATTGATCCCGCTCAATTTCCTCTCCGATCTGTTCTTCTGCATAGGCTACAGCTTGAGTAGCGGTCATATACGGGAGAAGGACAAATCCAATCTCCTCCCCTGTGTTACGCGCCGTGACAATTCTTGATTGTGGATATCTAATAGCATAGCTATTAGGAATAATTGAAATCTCTCCAAATGGGGAGCCCTTCTCTAAGATTTGGGGAGAATCATGGTTTCCTCCTATTAAAACAATAGGAATCCTGTTAGAAATTAAAGGTTGCCATATTTTTTCCCTCACTTGTCGTAAAAGCGTTGGACCAATTGTTACACGATCGTACAAGTCTCCACAGATAACGAAGATATCAATCTCTTTTTCAATTACATAATTAACGACTCGAGCTAATGCTTCTATAAAATCCATTGTACGTTGACTTAACCCTGTTCGTAGATTGACTCGATACGGATAACGAATACCAATATGAACATCTGAAACAAAAAGGATTCTTGCCATCTGGGATCAGCTATTTTGGTTTGAAAAGATTGCTTTTCTCTTCATCTGACATTTTCTGCAACTTTTGGGTTAAACGAGAACCTGAATGTTTAACGTTCCACTTTTTGGTCATAGATTGATCACTGTATTTTAGAACATCTATGGCTGTAGGAGCTTTAATAGCATCTCCAAACATAAGAACTGTACGGGGTGGCATTGCTTTCACAATTGCTCGCCAGGCTATGGGGTCGACTGGACCAGAAAGAGCTCCTGTGATATCTTTAGGATCATTTAATGAGAGAATGAATCGATTTGCCAATTGGGATAAGATTTCTGGATCAATCCTAGAGGGACGCTGATCAACCATAGCTAGGACTAGATTAAATTTTCTCATTTCTCTGGCTAAACGGTCAAAAATCGTCCCTTTTGAGATATTTGGATCAAGAAACTTATGGGCTTCCTCAAGTAAGACGACTAAACGAGGGAATTCAGTTGTATCTACCATTTCACTATAAGCTTGATAAAGGCGTCTTGAAAGAATATTTGCTACAAATAAATATGCAAAAAAATCCGCTCCATATTTTCCGAAATCAACAACGATAGATTGGCCACTTTTTATGTACGTCAATAACTTGTTTAATGTTCCTTTCCCTTTAGGTACAATAAATTCTAGACGCTCTAATCGTGCGATGCGTCTACCCAGTGCGCTTAAAGTACCCCGAGTTGCTTGATATGCTTCAGGATCGGCAAGAGGAGCATTTGAGATTGCCTCTACTAATGTTTGCCCTCCTCTAAGTCTATTTATTTCGTATATTGCATCTTTCATAGCAGAGCTCAAATCTTGGAACGCTACAATTAGATCCTGTGGTGTTATCTCGTCTTCTCCCAAATATAATACTTCATCAAGGCCCTGACTTGTCTTCGGGTCTAATCCAAGTAGAGTGATCTTATCTTCAAAAAAGAATTTAAGTCCAGCTGATTGGTCAGCCCGACTTCGCCAACCATATTCTGACTGCATGTCGAAAACTAAGATTTGAGCGACTCCAAGGTGAAGGATATTTCCGAGAATAATTTTATTGAGAAATGTCTTTCCTGAGTGAGTTCGACCAAATATTCCAAAAGGAACTTGAACCAAGTTTTGGAAATCAATTGGAATCTCGAATCCTTCAACACCCCGTAGTGTTCCTACTGTTTGAGAGTATTCAGGAAGATCAGTCTGATAAACCCTATTCACGTCTTCTTCGTTAGCAAAGCGACCAGATGAGAAATAAGGAGGAAGAGTTTCAAAAGAATATGTCTTATTTTCTTCCTTATCTATCATTTGTACACATTGCAATTCAGCTGTACTATAGAAAGTTCGTCCACGAGCAGTTTCGATAGAAGTCATTGGAATTGTACTTCGTAGTTTCTCCGCGTTTGCTAACATCGTTACTGCATTACTTGTAGGGAAGGAAATATCAGCAATAATGCAAAAGAAGTCGTATTTCTTACCTTCGACAACTGCTGGATACCCTATTCTTACTTCCTCACTATCAGTTTTAAGTTTCAAGTGAATAGCAGAGCTAACAGCTCCTGAAATCACTTCTCCAAGAATTTCATTTGATGAATCTGTTTCTTCCATTTTCTTATTCTCCTTAATTTTTCAACGGGTGATATCATCCAGATGTCGGTGAAAAGGATCTCGTTCTATTCGTTCATGGGTAATAAGGTATTGAATCAATTCTTCTTCAAAACCAAGAATTGTCGCAGCTTCAACTAATTCGTGATTATACATATCTGGTACTCGTCGTAACAGAGCTGCAACATTATGAGCATCGACTAATGGAAATGGATACCCAGGAAAACTATCAACCTTAGAATAGTAAGCTAAATGAGATAAAATTGTTTCTATCCTTTGGTGCTTCTGAAGCACAACATCCACTCTGAAGCTCTTAATTGGTTTAGAATGAAGTTTTGCCAAAAAAGTCTTTCCTAATGGAGGATAAACCTGTTTTCCTTTAGGAATTTCGCGAATCTCAGTAAATAACATACGAGGATCATCTTTAGTTAATCGTTTAACTAATGCTTCATCTGTAAGATTAGAACTGAGGCGTCTCGTTGTGTTTCGCTTTGATACACCGATTAAAATGTTATTGTTCTCAATGCAGGCCTCTCTCAAGTTTTCAGCAGCATCTTCGATTGGTTTAATTTGTGCTATTGTCAACGCTCCATCCATGACGATCATAGAATCTGAGTGTTCCAAGGCCCATTCTTCAGCCAATTTATATTCTTCAAATTCTCTTAAATGACTTAAGATCCCTTGAGCTGTTGGGCGTCTCCCTAAAACACTTTTTATTTCTTGATGAAGTGCTTTAACTTCTTGATCATAGTTTAACATCTCCAGATTATTTGGTGTGATCAAAGCTGGGACGTCCCTATGGTCTTGATCAACTAATTTCAAGGATCTCGATTGGGCATGATATTCATACATTACAACTGCTGCTCGAATAATAGCAATTCTTGCATCCACATCAGGATTATACCAAATCCACCGATTGGAACCATCTATTGCCACCATTTTGGGTGGAGTATCTTGATATGTAAATTCTCGAAAAGAAAATGAAGGATTCTTCTCTGCTTCTTTTATTGCTTGATTTTGTGTTGCTTGGATTTGCTTTAAGAATTGCTGAAAATGTTTCCTCACAAATGATAACCCCTAAGCTGTGATAATCCCCAATATTAATGGTAGATCATAAGGATGATTTGCTTTTAAGGCATTTGTACTATAAACTCTTATATTTCTTAACATCGCCAGAATCAAAATTATTTTCCACTATTTTTTAAAATGACTTATTATGGAACTTCAAAAGCGACTAATACGTCAGAAAGAATGAAGTGTTAAGATAGATTGCCTGGAAATTCTTTTGATGGTAAAAAAGAGGAGAATTAAAAGTTATTGCCCTCCTAGATTGCCTCTCCCTAATTTTTATTAATATTTTCCACAAGAATTTTTATTATTACATTTTCAAATTCTAAAACAAGAGTATCCTCACTTAATCTGTCGGGTGAACTTCAATGACTGAAAATAGCCAGCGTTCAGACCTTGAAAAAGCATTCAAGAACGGGAAAATTCCTTTTGCTATAGATAAAAGGAAATACCATAGGTTTTCTGAGCGAGACAACATTTTTGCACGAGTAGTCTGGGATGATTCTTATATTGGTCATATGCGCCCAATTACGGAGCGAGCTCCCCAAAAAGTAGGAAAGAAAGGGTATAGTCGTGGTGGTTATGCAGCACAAGAAGCTTCCTGGACAATATATGATCAATTTCATGGAGCTTTTAACTGGAACAGCGCGGGTGGGGCGACTGATAAGAAGATCCTTCCAACACAACTCTTTAACATTCTCCCCAAGTTAGAATCGACTGACATCAAAACAACTACTCAGTTGGTAAAACGAGTTGGCCAAATATTCGGAGCATGTAAAGTAGGAATTGCTAAACTTGATCCTAATCTTCCATTCATTTATACTCATAATCGCGGAAACGAAACAATAGATTTTCCAGAGGAAATAAGATATGCAATTGTTATGTTGATCGAGATGGACTATCATGCTTTGAAAACCTCACCAACTCTTCCAGCAAGTATTGCAACTGGAAATGGGTACTCTCGAATGGCGTTTGCCATTGCCTGTATGGCAGAATTTCTGAGAAAATTGGGATACCGTGCGATTCCAGCTGGAAATGACACAGGATTGTCCGTTCCATTAGCTATCGAATCTGGACTTGGACAATTTGGTCGTAATGGTCTTTTAATAACCCCTAAGTACGGACAGAGGGTACGAATATGTAAAGTATTTACTGATTTACCATTACTGCCAGATAAAGCAATAGATTTCGGTGTCACTCAATTTTGTAGAGTTTGTAAGAAATGTGCTAAATCCTGTCCTTCACAATCCATCCCTTATGAAACTGATCCCACTTGGGAATCTCCTTGGGATACTGTTTCAAACAATAATGGTACTTACAAGTGGTACGTTAATGTAGACACTTGTTATGACTATTGGGTGAAGAATTCTGCCGATTGCTCGAACTGCATCCGAGTTTGTCCATTCACCAAACCCCCAGGGATTGGTCATGATATTGCTCGATTCTTCATTAAACACTTCCGATTTTTAGATCGACTGTTGGTCCTAATGGACGGTCTCATGGCAAAGTTCCCTTGGTGGAGCTATGGTAAGAAAGATGATCCTACAAAGTTTTGGCGATCGAAAAAATATCTTGGTAAGAAAGTATAGATATGTTTTATGTAAAATAGGATGAATTAAGATGAAAGTTTTGTATGGACTTCGGGTTTCTCCAGAGCTTAAGAACCTATATCGTAACGAACTTCCAGACGAGATTGATCTTATTTTTCCTGAAGAGATAAATGAGGAAACCTTACTATCGTTAGCTCCCGACGTAGAGGTATTAGTAGCTTATAAATTATCCTCTAAATTTATGGAAAAGGCCACCAAGTTAAAGCATATCCAGGTTCCGTGGACAGGTTCAGAAACTCTAGATTTTGAACTTTTACGTAAATACTCGCACATTACGGTCTCAAATTCACATTCAAACTCTCTAGCCATAGCTGAACATGCTGTATCCCTGTTATTATCAGCTGCAAAAAGAATTTCTTATCGTGATTCAAGGATGAGGAAAGGAGATTGGTCTCCCAGGTATAATGACGTGAATTCTTATTGGATTACTGGAAAAACCTTGGGGATTATTGGTTATGGGGCAATAGGTCAGAAAGTTGGGCGAATTCTGAAAAATGGATTCAATATGAAGGTTTTTGCTGTTAAAAGAGATCCTAGTAAAATCAATAAGGAGGTTCAGCTAGATTTTTTAGGAGGACCAAAAGATCTCTCTCATCTTCTATCGGAATCTGATTTCATCCTTATTTCATTACCAAAGACTTCTGAAACTGAGGGAATTATTGGAAGAAGTGAACTCCAATTGATGAAAAAATCAGTCGTTATTTGTAATATTTCTCGCGGTATTGTTATAAATCAGCAAGATCTTTTTGAACATTTAAAAGAAAACAAACATGTAATCGCGGCATTAGATGTGTGGTACAATTATCCCCAAGATCGGAAAAATCCAACTGACGTATTTCAAAATTACCCCTTTGAGGAATTAGATAATGTGGTAATGAGTCCACATTCAGCGTTCAAAGTTCATGATAGGGAAGCAGCTTTTGCTGAAGATATCATTACCAATATTTCTTTAGTAATGAGAAATGAGGATCCTATTAATCAGCTTAATTTGGAGTTAGGATATTAATTAATTTATTTTGGAAACAAAATTCATCGAATTTTCTCCAAGAAATAGTCCACTCCAATAAGGGGTATGGACGATCATCAGGTTGTTGGAGATTCAAGAAGGTAAAATAACTTATAAACAAAATATTAATCAGAGAGGAAGCAATCAGTGGTGAAACTTGGTTATGACAGATGAAGAGAAAACACAGAGACTATTGTTTCTCGACAATATAAAATTCTTATTTGCAGTTTTAGTGATTTTCCAACATGTACGTATTACATATGGTGGAGAAGGTATCTGGTACTATATTGAGGGGGGAGAGCTTGATCTGCTTAGTACCATCATTTTCACAACATTCACTTCTGTGGGAGGACTTTTTCAATCC
This sequence comes from Promethearchaeota archaeon, assembly GCA_048939725.1. Lineage (GTDB taxonomy): Archaea > Asgardarchaeota > Heimdallarchaeia > Hodarchaeales > Hodarchaeaceae > Hodarchaeum. The sequence goes on from JBHLPG010000040.1 coordinate 18,782, forward strand.
TCTCTTATGGGCTTATTTTTCCTGATGGGGGCATTTTTTACCCCCAAAAGTTATGACCGGAAGGGAGTTTCTACTTTCTGGAAAGAACGACTTCTTCGCCTTGGGCTTCCTCTCCTTCTCTATATTGTTTTTATCAATCCATTCCTATATTATGTAATCTTAGCGCTAAAAAACCCGCAATTGACATTTCTGGATTATTATTTATCCAAATTTCAATCCCTTTATTCGATTATGGTTTTTCTTACAAATGTCGGCCCGATGTGGTTCTTATATGGGCTTCTCATATTCACACTCCTTTATACGATTTGGCGTCAGATAACTAAGTTGGATACTTTGAAGCAATATATTCCTCCAGACTTTTCAATTCTAAAGAATCGGTATTTACTCCTTGTCGCCATTTTCTTAGGTTTGATTACATTTTTTATTAGATTGGTTTCTCCTATAGATGAATTTCCTCTTGGATTTCCCTTTGCTTTTTTCCCTCAGTATCTGATGATGTTTTGTGTGGGTATTATTGCTGCTAGATACCAATGGTTCGAAAACATGTCTAAGGAGCATACTAAATTCTGGACAGCTGTAATTTGTGTCGTCGTTGTGTTATTTTTTCTTTATTTCTTCCTTTTTCTGGGAATAGAAGCAGATCTTAGTGTTTTATTAGGTGGCCCGACAATTCCATCCTTAATTTTCTCATTAGTAGACAATATCATCTGTATGGGTATGCTTTTTGTTTTAATCCCCATTTTTCAATCCAAATTCAACAAGCAAGGGAATTTGATGAAAAATTTATCTGATAGCTCTTTTCCAATGTATCTGATCCATCCTCCCATCGTTGTTGCCGTAACCCTTCTCTTTGCATCTGTTCCTATAATCCCTGTGGTGAAGCTTGTGATAGTTTTTCCTCTATGTGTCGCTTTATGCTACCTAGCAAGCCATTATGTGCTATTAAAATTATTAAAATTACTGTAATGCTATCAATTTGAGAAATTCAGCCTGAAAATCAGGTCACTCTTCACAATCAAATATGGGAAGCTTTATTAGAGGAATTTGATATAGGAGTATTTACTATTGGTGGTGAAGGAGGAGTAGGGAAAGTCCTCTATTCCTTGATGTTCCTTCAATAGACATTCTCCTTAATACATTGCAGATCATACCTAGAAACAAGCAAAAAGGGATATTGGAAGATTATCTCAATATTTTACTGGAAAAAACTGATGAGCTAAAAGCTGTTTGCCGAAAAGAAAACATTTCCAGATATGAAATCCGTAAATTCCGAGAAGATTTAAAACCAGATGAATTGAATCTGATAATCTCGATTATAAAACGAAAAAACCCCGAATTAACTGATAAGCTATTCCATTTTGCACTTTCTTCTTTATAAGTGCAAATAAATTTATCAACCTTAATTTTCCTGTATTTTGTTGTTTAATGGTAGAAATCCAAAACTCAAAAAAGTACAAAGCTGAATGAGTTCCTCTAAATAGCAATCTTTTTCATTATAAATGGTATTGTTTCTTATTTTCTATTTGTTCATTCACTTATTATTTGTGTGATACAAATTAATTAATTTATCTATCAGAGTAATTTGTGATATAATGCTGTAATGCGTTATTGATACCTATTTCAAGAGCTGATATTTCGTTTTCAACTAAGCTTTTCATATCATTTAAACAGATTTGAAGGATTTCGGAAGCCTGACGAATTCTTTCTTCAGGAGTACTTCCCCCCCCTTTTTCGGTATCTAGTATTGTAATTTCATGTCGGTTCTGCCATTCTCTCAGGGCTCGCCATAAAAATCCTTTGATAACCATCTTTTTGAGAGTTATTTCTTCTGATATTATTATAGCAAAATCATCAATGATTTTCCTCTGTATTTCATCTGTCATAATTTTTCTGAACTGATTTTCAGTCATAAGACATCTCCTACCAATATTTGATTTAGTGTAAGTATCTTAAGGTTGGATTAATCTTAGAGGGAAGTAAAGTTGAAATTCATTTCCATTATAGCCAAGTGGGTGGATTGCGAGGAATCCTCCATAATACTGCATGATTATCGAGGCAAGAGAAATGCCGAGATAGAGTCCTTGAGAGTTCAACTCATCAGTTGGAGTCTCAGAGAGACTAAAGATGATTTCTTTTGGAATTGGTTGTGAACAGAAATCTCGAATCAAAATGCAGAAATAGGATGGATCGTGAGACCCTTCAATAACAATGGGCCAACTTTCGCGATTAGAGCTCAGAAGAAAGTGTAATACATAATAAAATACATCTTTGAGGTAATCATCAGCGAGTATATCGAAATCTAATGTTTCTGGTCGTATCGTGATTTCACTTGGAGAAGTAATATTTGATTGTAATCCATATAAAGTAAAATCTATTATCTTTTGAAAATTTAGACTCTTTTTCTGTTTTTCTTGATTAAATGGTGATTTTAATACATCAAATATCTTATTTACTATTTCGATTGTTCTGGAAGAGTGATGAACGATGTCAATAACCTTATTTATTGATCCCTCATCTATTATATGACTAGATTTATACGATAATGACAAGAATTCCAATTGATTGACTATTTTTTGTAAGTCATTATTTAGATAATGACCAAGCATGACATGGTACCTTTCTTCTTCAAGTTTTGCTAGACGAATGATATTTTCAACGTGTTTACGTTCTGTGATGTCCCTAACAATTACCAGATCAGCTGGTTTGTCTTGATATGTGAAAAGGGTAGCATTGATCTCAACATCCAAAATGCTACCATAATTGGTTAATATCTTTGTCTCATAAATATTTGGTATATCTATTCCCTTCATCCTCTGTGTATATCGTGAAATTAATTCTTCAACACAGTCAGGATGGATATAATTCGTGAATGGTGTGTTTAACAATTCTTCACGGATATATCCAGTCATTTTGACCAAGCTAGGATTAATAAACCTAATAAGCTGATCTTGGATAATAACCATTCCATCATTTGCTCGTTCAACTAATAATTGGTAAATATTATTTCTTTTTAGTTGATCCTTGATTAAATCTCT
>JBHLPG010000041.1:0-21780 GCA_048939725.1 Promethearchaeota archaeon
AATACCAAATGAGATTAATGTGTGATGCCACCTAACGCTCTAGTGTAATTTCCTCATAAATGTGATGAAAATGGATCGAAAAATGTCTTTCATTATAAGGGAAAAGAATTCAGCAGAAGATATGGCATTTTTCGCAGAACTAGATTACGAATCATTCAAAACGACTTTAAAAGAGCAAAACATTCCAGAAGAAGAAATACGTGGCAAATACAAAGAGTTTTTAAAGGCAGATCCCGTAGACCCAGAAGGGCCAGATCACTTGATTTTAATTGTAGAGGATGAAAAAAGGAGGAGATGTGGATTGATATGGATTTGTAGAAGAAAACCATTCTGGAGATTTATTACCACACATATTTGGATTTACAATCTACATATAATCGAGGAATACAGAGGAATGGGATTAGCAAACCGACTTCTAATGAAAGCAGAGGATTGGACAATAAGCCAAGGATTAAATTTGATTGCTTTGCATGTAATCGATAGTAACAAGGTTGCACGCTATATCTATGAAAAACGAGGTTATAAAATAGTAGCTACCCATAAAGAAAGTTGTTTTTATGAAAAGAAAGTTTGAATGAACTCTTAAGCTCGTAAAAGATAAAGCTTGAAAAAAGAAGAAGAAAAAATTGGTTGATTGACATTAATCAACGATTATTTTTATGTAGACAACTGATTTGATCCAGTACCTACTACTTGTAATTGGAGAAATAGAACCCACATAGACAGATCGAAAAGGTCCAGAATCCGTAGCTAATTTTTCAGTACTTTCATAATACGCCAGAATCAAACTTACATTTTCTGGACCACCTTGTCCAATTTCGTTTCCCGACGAATCATATAATGTTGTATTTCCCAAAAATTGATCTCGAGAAAATGTCCTAGAATACCCATCAGATGCCACGATTTCAACCGAAAAATCTTCTTTGATGTCAATCATGAGATCTAAGACATGAGTCAAATTGACTCCCTTGTAATAAATAAGGTCTGAAATCTCATTTTCTCGCGTTATATAGCGACCCTGTTGATTAATTGCACGTAATTTGAGCACTTGACTCCAGCTTAACGTGTAATTTGTTGAACCGAATCCAAAGGTTACTTTTTCACTCTCACGCCGAAATTCTATTTTATTTACCCATTTTGACCACTTACGACTCGCAGCACCTTTAGCTTCGAGAGATGACGTTTGATCGGAGTCCTCGTTTGAGAATTGCTCATCTGCAGGTAGAAAAGCAATTCGTAAACCATCTTCCCAATCTGGAACCTCAGTCTCATTCACTTCATACGCGAGAATCATTTCTCCTTGGATTGCTTCCCACACTGTTGAAGGATAAATATTTTCATAAGGAAAGACTTGGGTATAGTTATCTTCAGAGGTGGCAATCATTATGTCGCCCTGTTGAATTCCCCCGACTTCTTCCGCTAATATAGAGATAGGGACACCTTTGTACACTCCTTTATCTCGCCAATTCCCATATGAATTTTGATACTCACTTGTTCCACTAGTACTTGTAAGGCTCTTAAGATCCGCTAGAGTGAATTCTTTGGATTCCCCTGAAACTCCCATTACTACTAACACGACATCTTGACTTGGTTCTGTACATCCAGAAAGCATTCCAATCAAGAGAATTAAAAAACAAACTATATTAATAGACTTAAACCTCAAACTAGGTTCACCTATTATTACCAATTAAAATATAATACCTGAAATTTGGAATTTTGTTAACTTCAGGCTGAGTGGAGATCAATTTCTGGAAGGAATTTAAATTGATTCGTATCTATTTAATTTCTTTCCTTCTTTCAATCAATTTTTCGGTCAGGAAGTTACCTACTTTTTCCATTTTGCTATCAATAATAATGTCCTTTGTTTCAGTATGCTCTTTTTCTGGCTTAGGTACACTAAAAATTGATAGAGTGCCAACTATTTTCCCATCCTGATCCATAACTGGGAGGATATACGCACCTGTTACTGAAAACACTCCCCATGCTTCTTTTAGTGTTTGATCCAACTTAAAGGTATAGTGGATAGGATAGGAGACTTCATATACCATGATATTCTCTAATTTGTTAAGATCTTGAACTCTATTGAATGGAATTAATCCTATTGGAACATCATCCTCTGTTACAATCCATGTTGTTTTCTCAGTCGTCACTCCTCCTAAACTGGATGTTAGCTGATCCCATTCGACTAAATCGAAGTTATCTTGCATATAATCATTGATTACTAAATCAGCATTCCTTATACCCGAGTAATCTTTAGCAAATTTATCAAAATCGAACGTGTATTCAATGGGAGATTTTATTAGCTTGATTGCATCCTCCATTACTAATATAGAGGAAAAAGAATTTCCTATTGTACCATTAGCATAAAATCCCAACTCAACCTCCTCATAAATGCGGTGATAATGCCCAACAATAACTGTTTGGTTACCAAGCTTGTTCTTGGATCTGAATTCAGAAATATATTGATCTAAAGGAGGTCTGAAGTCTTTCCAAAAGCTAAGATCCCCATGTTCAATCCAGACCTTTTCGTCCTTATAATGGGTTCCAAGAAAATGGATATCCAATTCTCGTTCAATTTTTTCTCGAAATCTAGTATAGAAAGGTTCTGGGTCATGGTTTCCAGAAATAATATGGATTCGCTGGTCTTCTAGGAAATTTTGGATCTGTGACAATTCGTTAAGGAGAGAAACTCCCTCAGTATCAGTTTCTTGTAGTTCATTTACTCTGTCAATGTTTAACACATCACCCGCGATAAGAATGGACCTTATATCATGTTTACGACAGACATTCTTAATTTCATCTAGGCAGGCCATAGCTAGTTTGGTATTGAGCCCCCAATGAAGATCAGAAAATACAAGAAGGGGATAGGCGATTTGTTCATCTTTCTCATCTGATTCTTGTGGTTCCAGTTGCTGGAGGATCTCGCTGTAGACTTCTTTCATTGTGGTTCTCATTTCGTTATTTATCAGCTCTATGGAATCAATGGGTAATTCACTAGTTAATTTGTACTTTATTTGAGAGAAAATGGTATATCCTTGAATAAACTTGTTTCCTTGATCCTCTGATATTATATTTCTCTCCATAGCAGCTTTAAAACGGTCGATTGTTGAAGAAGTAAAAGTAGTTTCTGTAAGGACGGCAAGGATGGTACTGATATCCTGTAAAGCAGTCAGTGCAGAGAATTTCTTGAAGATTGAATCCCATGTATAAGGTTGACAAACTCGAAGGTATTCTCCTAAATTTACTTTCTCATTATCAAAAAAATCTGTAATCCGTAATAAAATTGGTACAAGCTCATGAAGCACTTTTTTAGTCTCTTGAGTAATTGAACTCCGTAAATAATCCCCCTTTCCAATTGGTTTTTCATAAATAGGAACCATGTTAATGATTGATTTGTAGATGGACCAACAATATTTGCTTATTCCATCCTTTCGCTCATCAGGGGATAACGGAGTGCCCCTGAGGATTTCTGTCGAACCCAATATCTGGTCAAGCTCTAATCTCTGATTTTTATCCAGATAACTATCATCACCTTTCAGAACAGCTTGTCTGATATTAGTAATTGAGTTTTCATGAAAATTAAGATTCTTCAGATTTTCCATGTTACAAATATCAAGGTTGGGGACATAATGTAATATTCGGTCTAGAGCGTCTCCTACTTGCAAAAACTGTTTTTCATTACCTTCGTGAATCAACAGCATGTCCAAATCAGAATCCTTAGAATATTCTCCTCTAGCATATCCACCACAAATCCCAATTACGAAATTACTTGGTATTCCTACCAGGGTTTTGTATTCCTTGTTTATTTGAATTAATCGGTTGAATATCTCAAGCTTTTCAGTTAACAGGACTATACTCTCAAATAATAGATTCAAACGTGAAAAAATAGTGGAAGGTGATCTTTCCCACCAGATGGATCCTAAATAGGTCTCCATTTGCTTCATATCCCAATTAACTTTCGTGGATCTTTCCAAATCACGATATGAAAGAAATTGTTCTATCTTAGGTGGTCGAGTGTAAGGAATATTAGTGTAAGAATATTCTACGAGAAGATTGGCTGAACTTAGAAAAGTAGGTAGAGGTGTACTTGTCTCTTTCATTAGTCCCCGGATTACTAATAGGTTGTACAGTTCAGAATCCGCGGTTCTTTTTAAGATGAGGATATCATCAGAATAATCAATTTCTTTACAATTATCAAAAAGATCCCGATATCCCGATTTGATCAACTTATTATTTTTTAACTGATCAAAAAGGTCACTCAAATATTTAATAATCGTATTCTTCGAGAATCGGTCTTTAGACACATTTTTCGGATCGATCCAGTCGTCGTTAAAGAAAAAGATACCTTTTTTGAACAACCTGTCTTCTGGAAGATGAAAAACCTCTCCTTTCTGCTTTAAAAGAAGACAGATGACTGGGGTTGAAATATGCTTAAGATCTTCAAGGGAGGACACTTTCTGTAAAAAAATCTGGTTTTCTAAATAGAACTGGATATTTTTAATTTCGCTAGTGAAATTCATGGTTAACCCTCCAGTAGTTGTTTCAGACCTAATGTTGTGATCCAATCAGGTCTTTCTATTTGAAGAGATTTTTCTTGTGGAGTGTAGTTGAGATCTTTCAGAGTTTCAAACGCTTCCATCCGAATAAACGATGATTCTTCTGAATTAATGAATATACTGAACACTAGTTTGGCAATTTTCGATTTTGCTTCATGTTTTCCTAACGCTTCTAAAGCAGCCTGTCTTAGGAGTTCATTTACTGTCCTCTTATTTGTTAATTCTATGAGAAAATCAGTGACCTTCGGATCCGTATAGGTCCCTAAATTTCGAAGGGCTACCTTTCTCAGAGTGATTGCAATTTTTTCATCATTAGCAATTGATAACAATAATTCCTCTTCTACCCCCTGTCGAGCAATAAAATCGATAACTGACCTCTGGACGGGGGTAGGCAAGCCCTGGAATGATTTTAATGGTTCATCTCCATTCTCAAATAATTGAGGTAAATTGCTAGTAAACCACGAGAGAGAATCGATAGCTCTTCCCCGCAGGAATGGATCATCCAGTTTGTTTTCAGAAATAGTCTTGAGTGTAGGGATTAATTTGGCTCCGACCCGACTTATGAGAATTCTGAGAGCGAGTTCTCGCAGCTGAAATGGTTGATGTGGATCTTCTAAAATGTCAAAAAATTTCTTTGCAACCCGATCGATGGATAAGATCGGCTTTATCGCTGATAAACTTGCATCAGGAAAATCTATAACCATTTTTCTCCTTGTAAGTTGTGCTATTTCGTTTAATTTATATTCAGGGACTCCTTTACCATAAACCTGAATAGAGACTCGAATATCGCTACCAAACTCTGGAGGAATTGAACGAGACTTAAATGAAATCTCTGAATGATTCTTTGCAAACTCCTCCAAGATATATTTTATAGGGGTTTCATCAACACCCTCGGATTCAAACCCAACCTTCGCGGAGAAGTGGTGCTGTAAATAATTAAGACAAAGCCACTTGATAGAAGCGAGCTCATAAGGATTCTCGAGAATTCGAGTAATTAATTGGTCAATTTTCTCCTCCTTTAACTCAAGAGGTAAATTTCGGATAATTTTATTTCTGTCTTCAAGGGGTGTCTTTCTTTTGAACAGTAATTTCCATTCTTGATACCTTTCATAGCTGGAAACACTACCAAATAAGGGCTCTTCCTCTTCGTCTGCTGACGTTTTTATCCCTGGATGATTTTGTATGGTTTCAATGAGCTTGACAATTTCGTTTAGGTCAGTTTCAGCTTCCAAACCTCTTTCGATAAGCTCCTGCTTTGTAAGCATTTCATGTGAGTCATCAATGATATTCAGAAGCGAGTAAATATTATGAATGATGGGATTATCTGAGAGCTTTTGCTTAATTGGAAAAAATTTAAAGGTACATCTTGGGAATCCCTCCGCGATTGTTACCTCCCGTTCAAATCTTACCCATTTGGCTACATTCTCCGCGATAATTGTATCATATTCACACATTATAGGACCAAGATCTTGTCTCCCAAATTCTTTGAAAATTTCTTGATATATACAACGATTAATATCAAAAGCAAACTTTTCCTTGGTAGCTGAAATCTCTTGGAGCTTAAAATACTTATTATCGTAGGTTTTTTGATTCCCCTTTCTAGTATCTTCAACAAAAGTAACCCATGGGTCTTTGGAAGAAGCCATAAAGCGTCTTTGTGGTTCTAAGACAAAATCTTCTAGCATTGCTCGATAAATTGCTAAGACGTGTTCAGTAACTTGCTTTCTATCTTTTACAGTAGGTGGGAGGGATTCCTCCAGTGCAATTACTAGAATAGGATTTAACCCATGAAAAATTTGGATTTCATCTGTTTTCTCTTTTAATTTTGCAAAAAGCTCATCAAATCGCTTAGTAAATAAAGAAAGAATACTTTCGCTTTTATCTGAATTGAAAGCTTTTTTAATCTGATTAGATGTTAATACAATGAAATGCTGGAATATCTGATCGATATCGAAAGCAGCAGACATAGTCATCAATTCCTAGGTGGTCAATCTAGATAAGCCAATTGATCCTTATAAATACATTTATATATATTAAGAGATACATTTATGTACCAATTGTTGGATCATTTATGTACTCACGGGGAATAAAATGAGCTCAAAAAACAGAAAAAAAAGGATCAAAAGAACCTTAAAACAAAGAGCTGAAGAGATTTTTCGTTTTATTAACAAAAGCAGTGAACCCATTGCTAAATCACGATTTAAAGATATTGGTTTAAGTACAATATCAGCAGATAGCTGGTTAGACTTGATAATCTACATTCAAAATCAAAATCGCCTTCGATTATTCAAAGCTGGTAATTATACATTTGTTGACAAACAGGTGTTTATTGACCGAATATCATCAAGTAAATACCTTCAATTATGTTGGAATAATTTTCTAAATCCAGAGGAGCCTTATGAAAAACGCCTTGGTTATTTAAATGATTTTGGAAATGCTTATCTTTTCCTGGAAAGAGCGAAACTTGATCAAGTGGAACATTAATCCCATCTAATTTATTCATATTCAGAGAATTCGTTATTAAATTTCTTGGCTCTTTTTAATATGTCTTATACTACAAAAACATTTATTATTGAATCTGATCTACGATTGATTTGCGTTTCTTAGTGAAAATGAAATTTGGTGACTGATTTCTTGCACAACCCCATATGATAGGGACTGATTGTGTCCCTCTACATTAAAACACCCTAATGATGCCACCCTTCTGTCTTTGATTAAACAGGGAAAATGGGTGTGTCCAACTATAAACCAATGTTGTTTAGGAATCTTATAAGCCTTCTTGAGATTTGTAAGAAAACTTGGAACTTCTGATATATCAAGCCAATAAGGATTATTTCCATCATGACTAAACCATATTTTTCCTTGGTTCGTTCTATACATTAAAAAGTAATCAGAATAAATATGAAAAGTATTTCCTGACCAAACCTCGATTTGATTTTTAATTAATATTCTATCATGATTTCCACCTATTAAAAAAACCTCTTGTTCTACTTCACTAAAGAAGCTCATTATTTGAAAGACAAATCGGTTGTTCTGCTGGCCGTAATGGAATAAATCACCTAAAACAAAGATTTGATAAGGTTGAAGCTCTTTTATTATTGCTAATAAGCATTTTAATGTTTCCCTAGTAGATTCAATACTAAAAAATCCTCCTTTTTTATCTGAGAAATGGTGATCACTAATTAAAAGTGCATTTAAAGGCTTCAATAAGTCAATTTCTCTAATGGATCCATCTGTATTGATTATATCCATGAATACACCAAGAGCTTTGTATATAAAATACCTTCTTCGATTTCAGGAGACTTCAAACTTCAGAGTTATAAAGGTATTTTTTGTTAAGCTTTTCGTGTATACTGCTGCCACTAGTCCTAAGATTCTCATTGAAAGTCCCAAGCTTATTCATATCTTCATCAGAAATATTAAAATCAAAAACTTGCGAATTTTCGATGATCCATCTCAGATGTTTTGACTTGGGAAGTGGTACAAGATCCAGTTGTAACCCCCAACGAATTAATATCTGTGCTGGGGTTCTGTTATATTTTTCTGCAATTTCTAGCAATCTAGGATCGTTCAATTTCTTCCCTCGGGTCAAGGGACTATAAGCTTCAATTACAATTTTTTTCTCTCTACAATACTCATACAAGTCTTTAAGATAGAGATACGGGGTTAACTCTACTTGATCAACCGCGGGGATAATGTCCGCCTCTGAGATGAGGTTTTCTAAATGATGTCTCATGAAATTACTTACTCCGATTGCACGAGCTTTTCCTTCCTCCATGATCTTTTCTAGGGCCCTCCATGTCTCTTGATAACCAGTAACAGGCCAGTGGATAAGGTAAAGATCAACATAATCAAGATTCAAATTCATTAAACTGATATCAATGGCTTCAAACGCCTTCTCATAACCATGATGCGTGTTCCAGAGTTTGGTTGTGATGAAAATCTCTTTTCGATCTATCCCAGTTTTTTTAATGGCATTACCGATATACTTCTCATTACTATAGACCCTTGCGGTATCGATATGCCGATATCCTGCCCTCAAAACATCTTTAATAATTCTAATAACAACTCGTTGACCCCTCACCTGATAGGTCCCAAAACCTAATCGGGGAATTTTTACTCCATTATTGAGCGTGAGTGTTGATGTGATATCCATTATCATTTCCATTTACTGTGAAATCAATTATAGCGATTTCCAGAAAGCGTTTCTATTAAAATTTATGTTTGTGGCAACAAGTAAAAAGAGTTGAAGTCATTTTGAGAAATATCAAGTAATTTTATTTGTATCATCTAGCTCCTTTATTCTTCCTTAGGATTTTAGCTAAAAATAGCGCAATATTCTCGTCTACAAAGCAGTGTTGAACAATACTATTCCCCTTACATTATGGTTCCAAATCAGGATTGCTAGGGTCACATTCTAAATAAACAACCTCAACCTATATTAGAGGATTAGTGAAACATTTAAATAACCTTAAATCACATATCACCCATTGAAAGAGGGTAATCCAAAATATTGAAAGGATAAAACTATTAGAATACTAAAAGAAGCCGACAAAACCCTTGTAAAAGCTTACACTGATACCTCCCTAGATTTTATTATCACTTAATAATAGATAATTGGATTAAAATCAAAAATAGAAATGAAGTTGGATCATTATGAGTCCAGTCTGCAAAAAATGTAGGAATTATGTTATGGGTTTTCCCTGCCCTCATTGTGGGGGAGATCAAGCGCTAACTGATCGTGAAGCTGATGAAATAAGACCAATAATTCCTTTAGATCTCCAAGAATCCTTTAAAGAACCCCCACCACCACTAGATACTTCAGATGGTTCACATCCTACCTCCTATCAACATTATGAACCTCAACCTAAATCTCCTCCTACTCCTACACAAAACATCCATGTTCCCCCTCCACCAGCTGCCCCCCCACCTGCTGTCCCGCCACCAGCTGCCCCTCCACAAACAAGACCCTCTTATACCCCTCCATCCCCCACGATCCCCAAACCAATACCTTCCAGACCTCCCCCTCAAGAAGGACCACCACAACCTCTCCGGCCCAGCGCAATAGAGGAAATAGAGGAAAACCCTCCTCCACCTCCCCCTAAGGTATCTGTTACGGCCTCAAAAGGTGATTCTGAAAAAGTAATTCCGTTTGATGAAGTCAATGAGCAATTTAAACAAATAGAATCTCAATTCAAAAAGATATACTCTCACCAAAAGAAAACAGAATCTCAGACAAAGAAATTTCGTTCACACTTCAGGGAAATTGATAAACAACTCAGAAAAATCGAAAAAAGCTTAAAGATTCTCCTAGAAACTAACAAGAAGCTTGAGTCAATTCATCAGAACACCTCGAATGACCTTAAAAGGATTAAACTTTAAGATTTTCTTGTAGATTGAGGTAGCATGGAATAAATTACCCTCTCCAAGATATCCTTCTTTTTATCTTTTCTGAAAAAACTGACTTATGGGATTATGAGTCCTTATGAGCTATATAATAATTTTGAATTAAAAATCGAAGTACAGATTCAAAACCATCAGCATTCTCAGTAATCCCATAATAAGCCACATGAGGAGAATCTTCCAGAACTTCAGGTTCGTTGATATTTAGTTTGTTCGACTCATCCGTTTCTAATAACTCTATAAAAGCGATTGGTATGGGAAATCCCTCATTTTCCTTTATTAACTTTCTATAAAATGTTTTTGCTGCTTTAAAGGAATATTCATTATTTTTCGAAAATAAGATAATAGCTGCCTCTTTTTCATTATAATATTTGCTTGCTAGCTTATCAATTAGGAATGGGCTAATAGGTTGCATTAGATTAATTTTAACGATCTCTTGATCGGTTTCGAAGAGAAATGATACAAAATTCAATGAAACGTCTGTATCTTGTTTTTCAATTTGATTAGGATATTTTTGAAGGAAAGCCTGAATAATATGATCAACGGGTTTGTCGAGAAAAGTTAGAATGGCAATATTAAATATCAAACCAGAATAAATGTTATTTTCAGACACTGTTTTCACACAAAATCTATTCAATATTCTTAGGTTAAAATTATTCCTAAATTTCATACTCAAAGATAGAAAAAGACATCTTACAGATACTACTAAGATTTATTACTTCAAAAGCATTTACTTATTCCATTAATGGATAACTCAATCAATATCAAAAACCAGCTTGAGAAACTAATTCAAGAAATACTGAATATGAAATAATCGATCCTGTTACACGTTTTAGGATACCTTGGTGAGATTTTCTGAAAGAAATCGGTGTTTACTACAGATAGTAACCTCTGTGTTTTCATTAAACTTTATTAATTCTACCATTCTTTCATCGGGCACGTTTCTTCAAATATTGAAGATATGGTATTACAAGAATACAAGTCAAGAATAAAAATCCGAAAACTTGCTTAGTCGTCGTTGTTATCGACGTCATCGTCTCAATAGAAGTGATATCCTTGAAAGCTAATCGAATTATTTCTAACCCATCGCGTGCATCAGCAACATAAGCGATATCATTTTTTACGTGAACATCAAATGCTACTCCAGTATTATCTGAATAAGAACCAATTTTTTTTGGCTGTGCTGGATTGGAAATATCGAGAATGTCAATTCCAGCTTCACTACAAGCTACATACAATATATCCTTGTCAACAAAACACTGTTGAGCAATACTATCCCCCGTATATTGTGATAAAAGAATAGGATTGCTAGGATCACTTATGTTGATTATTTGGACTTCACCAGTATTTAAGTGGTGGTTTACAACAAAAACTAGATCTCCGTTGATAACAGGGTTAATAAAATCAGCATCGGAGGGAGTGTATGTCCCTAATCTGTGGAAATTTTCTGGTTCATAAATTTCTAGGCCGCTTTGGAACTCTTGATGATTGACTGTTATTAATAAATCAGGAGAGACGTCTAGAGAAGGACAAGAATAGTAAGGAATACTCCCGACATAGGTGGGATTCGAGGGGTCAGCTATATTAACTTTGAACAGTCCATGATGGATATCCCCTACATAAGCATAATCACCAAGAACCTTGACACAGGTAGTATACATATCATCTAATGGATTATAAGATCCAAGTAAAACAGGATTAGAGGGATCAGATACATTGATTATTTCCAAGCCATCCGTAAAATCAGCAACATATGCAATATTATTCCGAACAGTAACATCAAGAGGGAAACCACCATCAAAACTTTCTATCTTGATAGGATTAGTTGGATCTGAAATATCAATGATAACTAGTCCTCCAGGAGTATCATCTAAGGAATCACATACGTATAAATAGTTATCAGAAATGGTTAAGGCATATGCACCTCCTCCAGTATCAAGCTGGCTGATTTCTTCACAGGAGATAAGTTCATCACTGTTCGCCATTCCTGACGTTACAACTGAAGTAATAAATGAAATAACAATTAAGAGCTTTAATACAGTCTTCATGAAAATTCCTCACACACAATTAGTTAAAATACAGTGAGAAAGAAGAAGAAAATTGACTGATATAAAGAGAATAAATATTTTCAATTTTGAAAGTAGGTTTTTAGGTGGAATAAAGAGTGACGCGGAAAAGCCTCGCGTCAAAAAGTCAAACGAGGATGATTAACTGAAGTTTAACCAAGAAAGGATAAAATTGTATTGTTGACAAATCCAGGGGCTTCAACATGAACCCAATGACCATATTCAGGATGATAAACGAGTTTGAATTCGCTCTCAATATGCTCATTCAACCCATAAGTCAGTGATCTATCTAATGCGACATCTTTCTCTCCCCAAATCACAAGAGTCGGGCATTTAACTTTAGGAAATCGCTTAATGAATCCAGCTTGATGTTCCTTCTTGATAGACAATATTTGTGCTATATTCCAATTCGCACGGTAGTAGTTAATACTTGCCTCCAGTGCCCCCGGTTGTGACCAAGCTTCCACATAATATCGCATATCCTCAGGCGTAAACGCCTGTTTATTGGAAATAGATCCAAACACCATTCTTTGGAGAGCTTCGTAATTGTTCTGACACAAGATTTCCTCTGGAATTTTAGGGATCTGGAAGAAGAACACATACCAACTTTTTTGTAGTTGTTGAAATCGCATTGACCAGAATGCTTCTAAAAGCGGTACAGGATGCGGACAATTAATAATAACCAGTTTAGATACTTTCTCAGGTGCCATCATAGCCAGATTCCAAGCGACGGCCCCACCCCAATCGTGACCAATGACTATGGCTTTGGTTTCTCCCAAAGCGGTAATCAACTGATTGATGTCGTCAACGAGGGGGGAAGTTGAATAATTATCAACACCTTCAGGCTTACTGCTCTTATTATATCCTCGTAAATCTGGAGCCACAACTCTAAAGGACTCTGACAATACAGGGATTTGATATCTCCATGAGTACCAAAAATCAGGAAAACCATGAAGCAAGAGTACTAATTCTCCAGTCCCATTTTCCACATAATGGAGTTTTACATCCCCTACATCGATATAATCATCTTTCCATGAATTAAAAATTGGTGAATCCTCCTTTTACTGCTTATACGTCATGAAATTTAGCTGATATATAAACCAATTACCATTCATTTGATTTCACATGTATTAAACGAAAGAATTTTTAACAAACGTTGTATAGTTTTTCTCTAGAATAACTGATTAAATTACTTCTATTCGACTAAAATCTGAATTTAGAGTTATTAAAATGAGGAACAGAGTTAAAAATGATCGTTTTGAAAAAAAGAAGAGGGATTGGGGAACCAGTAACATTAGTTGAAACGTGTTTAGCTACTTCTTACATTCCAAGCGCTTTCCTGACTCCTTCACCATAAGCGGGATCCACTTCATCAAAGTGCTCCAATTGCCTTTTGATGATATGATCAGGAACTCCAGTCATGGATTCAGCAATGTTGCTAAAGAGTCTTGCCTTCTGCTCATCATCAAAGAGATTGAAGAGTGCCCGGGGTTGACTATAATCATCGTTCCCCTCTCGATGATTATATCGATCAGCGTCTCCAGAGATCTTGAGGGGTGGTTCTGCATACTTGGAATCCTCTTTGGGACCTTTGAAGGAATTGGGTTCATAGTAAGCATCTGGATTCTCCTTAAAATTATCAAAGAATCTCATATGACCATCTTTATGATAGTGAGCGACTCCAGTTTTGGGTCTATTCACGGGCAGCGATTCATAATGGGTTCCGAGCCGATAACGGTGAGCATCTGCATAAGAAAAGATTCTTGCCTGCAACATCTTATCGGGGGAAAAGCTAATTCCAGGTACAATATTTGAGGGAGAAAATGCTGCCTGCTCAATATCTGTGAAGTAATTATCTGGATTCCTGTTTAGCTCCATCACACCAACTTCAATTAAGGGATACTCACCATGAGGCCAAACTTTTGTCAGATCAAAAGGATTGTAAGAGGTCTTCAAAGCTTCTTCCTCAGGCATCACTTGTACATATAAGGTCCACTTGGGGAATTCACCGCGCTCAATAGCTCCAAAAAGCTCTTCTTGATACGATTCTCTTGTCCTTCCGATAACCTCTGCTGCTTCCTTGTTAGTATAGAACCTATGACCCTGCTGAGTTTTGAAATGAAACTTGACCCAAAAACGCTCATTGTCAGCATTGATGAAGCTGTACGTATGGGAACCATATCCATTCATATACATTGGAGCTACGGGAATACCCCTATCAGACATGAGGATGGTTACTTGGTGCAGACTTTCTGGGGAAAGACTCCAAAAATCCCAGGCTGCAGTATTGGAACGAAGATTGGTTTTGGGATGCCTTTTCTGGGTATGAATGAAATCGGGAAACTTCAAAGGATCTCGTATAAAGAAAACTGGTGTGTTATTGCCCACCATATCCCAATTTCCTTCATCGGTATAGAATTTTAATGCGAAACCTCGCACATCTCTCTCAGCATCTGCGGCCCCCATTTCACCAGCAACAGTAGAAAATCGAGCAAGCATATCAGTTTTCTTGCCAATTTCACTGAAAATATTGGATTTAGTATATTTTGTAATATTATGAGTCACGGTGAAGGTGCCAAATGCACCCCATCCCTTAGCATGTACTACTCGTTCAGGAATTCGCTCTCTATTTTGGTGAGCGAGCTTTTCGATAAGCTGATAGTCCTGTAGGAGAACTGGCCCCCTAGGCCCAGCAGTAAGTGTATTCTGGTTGTCTGCTATTGGATTTCCTGCAGTTGTTGTTAGAGTTTTCTCTTTT
This sequence comes from Promethearchaeota archaeon, assembly GCA_048939725.1. Taxonomy (GTDB): domain Archaea; phylum Asgardarchaeota; class Heimdallarchaeia; order Hodarchaeales; family Hodarchaeaceae; genus Hodarchaeum. Next base: position 14,784 of record JBHLPG010000041.1, read on the forward strand.
TTACCACTCATTTTGATTCTATCCTTTTTTTTTACTTATTTACCTAAAAATTGCATCATTTTATTCTCATGGACGATCTCCTCTTCCAAAATGTGCATCATAAGGTTATATGTTCTGATGTCCTTTCCTTCAACTTTTTGCATCATCTTATCATATCCTTCGATAGCACATCGTTCATCATCGCGAATGAGTTTAGCTATTCCTTCCAAATCCTTCTCATCGGGTAAACTTGTTGGGTATTTGCAATTCGCAGTTTTATTCACATCATCCCAAATTAAGACTGGGGTTCCCCCGAGCTCAAGAATTCTCTCTGCCAGTTCCTCGGTATGATGTAATTCCTCCATTGCAATCTCTTTTATCGCTTCAGCAAACATAAAGGATCCTCTTCCTGTTGCAATTGTCGCCAAGCTGAGGTATTGGAATGTTGCTAACCATTCATCACAATATAGCTTATTTAATTCCACAATAATTTCATCAATTGGCATTGAAACCAATTCTGTACTTTTTTTTCCCATTTGAAGTATCTCTCCTGTGTGTGTTTTACCTTTAACAAAAAATCTCTCTTGTTACTCCACTATCTGGTGTAAATAATTTCATTGGTATGAACACAGATGTAAACTTTTAGAGAATCATAACTATTAAATACTTTGTGTTAATTGATAATGAATATTAATTAATATACTAGTACTTAAATCAGAAAGATGTTGAGGCTTATTAGACAACTCTAGACTCACATAAAACCAAAAAAATTAGTGATTAATTACCAAGTCCTCGATATAATCCTTAAAATCAGAAATTATCTCCTCTTCGGGTGATTGTACTTATGAAGCTTACCAATCAGCGTGTGGCTATCCTAGATTTCCTCAAGGATAATCTTAATCATCCAACTGTTGAAGAAATCTTTGAAGAAGTAAAACGGAAGCTACCTAGAATAACCAAAGCAACCGTGTACAAAAATTTGAATGTTCTCGTTGATAACAACCTCATCAAGGAGGTTAATGTAAAGGGAGTTTCGAGATTTGAAGCAAAAATGGCTCCACATCATCATCTTGTCTGCAAAACCTGTGGAAAAATTCTTGATTATAAATCAAAAGAATTAACTGATTATGCGCTAAGAATAATTAAGGAACAGACAGAAATCATTATCGATAGCGCTGAGACTACTTTTTTTGGCCAGTGTAAGAGCTGTAAGACAGACTAAGCCCTTCTTAAACTATGGTTAAATTCAATATTTACAATGGTTTAAGAAGTAGAAGTTTTTGTTTTTTACCAATCTAATTTTCTAATTTTAACTCATAATCTAACTATATCACTAAACGATTACATAAAATTATTCAGACCTATGGAGATATTAATGATGAAAAGAAGACGAATTACACTCCCAATCTTGATTATGATAATGGTTTTAATTATAAACTCTGGTATTTTGCACAAAACGATTGATGACAAAGAATCGAGTTTAAGAGAAAATAAACCCGCTTTATCCATCCAAGGATTATCAGATTATATCTCAATGGATCCTATCAAAATTTTCAATAACACGGCGTTTAAAGATAACTATGGGTTTGCTGGGGAAGGTACCGCAGAGGAACCATATTTAATTGAAGGTATTAGTATCACAAGTAATACAGAGACATTAATCCACATCGAGAATACGACGAAACATTTCCACATCAATGGTAGTTTTTTCAATTGTTTAGATGGCCTTTACTCTGAAGCTGTTTCCTTCCTGAATGTCACTCATGGCACGTTTGTTAATAATACTATTATTAGAAGTTGGTTTGGTGTTACCTTGCTTAACTCTAGTCAGATACATATCGAGAATAATACCATCAACACAACTTTGTCAGGTATTGGAATAATTGGCTCCGACACAACTGATAATATTATTTTCAATAATACGATTCAAGGCAGTCCTATAGCCATCTGGGCATCCACAATGCCTAACAATAATATCATTAAACACAATTCTATTAACAGTACACAAATAGGTATTTTCCTGGATTCCAGTAATCATAATACTCTTTTAGAAAATACAATTCGTAATTGTACCTTAAGTGGAATTTTCCTAGCAATCTCAAATAATAATAATCTTACAAGAAACACAATCTACAATACAACAGGTAATGGAATTGGAATGTTATTCAGTAATGATACCACACTAACTTCCAATACAATCTATAATTGTACTCATGGGATTTATCTTAATTCCTCGAATGTCAATGACTTTTCAAATAATATTATCTATAATTGTTCTAGGGGCATCCTTCTGAATAAAACTAATTACAATACTCTAACAGGTAATACTGTCCATGATTGTTATGAGGGTATTATTAAACATAATTCCAGTCATAATATTTTGACAGGCAATACGATCTATAACACTACTTATGGAATTGAACTAGAAACCTCAACAAGCAATACTATTTCTGCTAATACCGTTTCCAATTGTACCGTAGCCATAGTTTTAAATGGAGATTGTTATAATAACACTATGTCTGGTAATCCTGTCAATGACTGCTTTGAGAGCATTTATCTTTATCTTTCTGATAATAATACTTTGACTGACTGCACCATCAATGATTGCACGACAGCTATCATGGTAGAGGATTCCGATAATAACACAATATCCCATAATATTATCTATAACAGCTCTAGCGAGGGTATTACCGTTTTTACTAATAGTAATTTAAACATTTTCAAGGGGAACACTATCTACAATTGTTCCACTGATGGTATTTACTTGGCTGGCTCCAATAATACCATTAGTTTCAATACCATCTATAATAATACGAATTATGGTCTGAATCTAGTAGATTCTGAAAATAACACAGTGATTGGAAACAATTTTATCGATAACGGGGCTCCTCAAGCCTATGATGATGGAATTCGCAACAATGTCAGTTACAACTACTGGGCCGATTGGACTTCACCCGATCTTGTTGAACCCTATGGTATTGTAGATAATCCTTACATTCTGGCAGGCAGCTCGGGAAATATGGATCCATTTCCTTTAACAGCACTACCCCCTCTGACAATAGACATTCTAGCACCAATATCACAAGAATATGAAACAGAAATTATCTCAGTAATACTCTCTGGAAGCCCTACAATCACACAGACATGGTATTACATAGAGGGGATAGATAATCAAAATCGAACTTGGACGACTAGTGAGGATCGAACGTTACCCGATGGACCTTACACCCTCCATGCATATGGTAGCGACATAACAGGGCATGTTGTCTATTCCTCGGTGTCTTTCGGTATTGATGCTCATCTTCCCTCTGCAGTTATTACCAATCCCATCAACACAACATATTCTCACATAGAAATCCCTTTATTCTACACTGTATCGCATGGGATAGTGACTAGTATTTTCCTGAATGGAATGATCAATACAACAGCCGTTCCTAGTGGATCTGTAGTTTCAGATTTTCCTGATGTACCAGTAATTCCTGATGGCAGTTATAATATCACGATAGTGGTTGTAGATCATGCGTTAAACTTCGATCAAGACACCATCTTCTTCACTATTGACATGACACCTCCTACCATTACAATTGAATCACCTACTGCAACTACCTATACAACTGGAACTATCTCAGTAGATTTGTCTAGTGATGATATGGTAGATTCTTGGTGGTATTCTATTGATGATGGCCCAAATCAAAGCTGGACGGGTAGTGTAACCGAATCATTAGCAGAAGGTACATACACCCTTCATGTCTATGGGAACGATTCTGTAGGGAATATAGGATATGCCAGTGTGACCCTTACCATCGAGATTCCAGGTGAAACATCTATTCCTGTGTCATCTTCTGCGCCAACATCCACGTCTGCTACTATTCCAACTACAGCAGCCACACCAATGCTCGAGACTACTCCAGAAACTTCAATCACATCATCCTCAGAAGCCGCATCAGGAACATTCCCTGGTATATTTAGTATCCTAGTAGTGTTCGCTACTCTAGTAGTTATTATTCGTAGACACAAACACCTTTAATTGTGTCTTCTACTATTTTTATTCTGAACTGTCTAATTTCTCTTAGAACTTCTTCTAAAACAAAAACTTAGGGTAAGGATACTTAGAAATACAAATATCATCTCAATGTACGTTTTTCTGTTACTAGTACTTGTAGAAACACTTATTAATGAATCGCTTGTACTTGAGATACTTTCCATACTAGAACTAATATTCTCTACCTCCTTAATCTGGATTTGAATTATTTCGATACCTCTAACTTGACTGGCAACATACCCAATATCTCCCACGACTTGAAATCCCAAAAGAGAACCCCCTACGTCATCACGGCCAATTTCTGAAGGAACTTTTGAATCAGTAATATCAAATATTCTGAATCCCAAATGAAAATCTGAAGCATATAAGAATCCCTTCAGTATTGCCATATTAGTAATATATGTAGGCTCTGTTTCTGTAACATGACTTACTAGTGTAGGTTCTGATAGGTTTGTAGAATTAAACACTTTAATTCCAGTAGATCCGCCAGTATACCAGTAATTTCCATCAATTGTAATACAAGAAATCGCTTCATCATCTATCATTCCAATGTATCCGATATTTTCAGGATTACTGATGTTAACTGTTACTAGACTTCCGTTATTAGCGAAACCAAAGCCTAGGTCATTGATTGCATAGACATAGCTAAAACCATTTCCCTTAAACCTGACCAATTCTGCTATAAGAGGTACATCTGTAATGTTGTAGATCTCAAAATCATGTTCCCAATTGGCTAAAAATAACAAATTATTTTGGATATAGATTGCTGCAGGTCGAGTATTTGTATAGGTGTTAGCTAATTCTGGGTTTGAAGGATCTGTCACATTGATGATCTTCAAACCTCTGTCATCTGCTGCTGTGAAGATATAATCGTGATAGACTGCTATTGAGTGTCCCAAATAACCATCAGAATAATAGTGCCCTAATTCAAAGGCATTTATAGGGTCAGAAATATTGTAGATATTTAGGCCAGAATCAGATAATACGTAAGCAATGTCTCCCACAACTTCTATATCCTTAGCTCCACCTCCTTCGTTTAATTCGTTAATTGGTGTCATCTCAACTTCATAGTTGTGTAGAGAAAGATTATGCACCATCGGATTACTTTGCTTAGCAGCTGTAAAATGAATTGAAAGAAGAAAGACAAATAGCAGAAGAGTAAGACTCAAATGGTGTGTCAATATTTTGAATTTCATTTGTAATCACTCAAAATCAGCAAACTCAATATAAAAGATTGATGAATGGTGAAATTGTTTTATGAAAAAATTGAATCAATATATGAATCATTACTGTCTAATATCAGGTAAATCAATCTATTCAGATGTAAAGGTTGAGGGTCATCAATAGTTGATTATTGTGTAAGCTTTTCTAGCGAATTCTAATAATTCATTGCTTCAAAAAACTAGGGAGTTTATAAAAGAATGGTGGGTTCTACTACCAGACCTCTGATTTCACCTGAGAAAACCAATCATTTGAAATCATATGTCAGAAGATTAATACCTTAAATTCGTCGCTGAGAGTTCCCCAGAGACGTTAAAAGCTTGTGGAAAGTTGGTAAGACCTGGTTACTCCTAGACGCGACTTTATGAATCAGGAATGAGCTGTTTTTATCGTTCGCGATAAAAGCGTAAGTATCATGGAACGGTTGCAAAACTTAATATGAAATTTAACTGAGTTAAAGAAAAATCCTAAAGGGAAAAAAATAAAGTAGAATAAACGAACTTTAGTTTTCCTGTAGTTAGGAAAATATATTCTACTTTTTTCGGATCAATAAGGGATCTAAATCAACTAGAAGTGCTACCTATTTCGAGATCTATTGCAATATCGAGATCAGTGAGACTTCCATTCAACAAAGTATCTATAGACGTTTTAAGTTCCTCGTTGGGATCTAATATCAATTTCATTTTCAATTTGATTCTGATCTCCGTGGAATCACCGCTTTGTTTGATATCTAATGAAGTATCAAGGTCAAAGAAGCTCCCAAGTAAATCTAGATCTATATTGACTTCTGGTTCCTCTCCTAAAGAAATTTCGACCAGAACTTTGATTTCCATGGAATCACTGCTTAATTTCACAACAATTTTCAGTTCAGCTCCATCATTGGAGCTCATTTTCACCCTAACATCAATTAAGACATCAGTCTCTTCTGGTTCTGGTTCTGGCTCGATTTCTTCAATGCAGATGGTTTTCAGGTAAACCTCCAAAATACTTTGAGATTCGCCGTTTACCCCAAGCCAAATGTCTTCGTATTGTGGGTTGGGAAATAGATCCAAACTCGCTGTTATTCGTCCATAGACAGCCTCTGAGGATTCAGTAGTCAAAATACCCTCACTATCAAACCACTCCTCTATGGATTGAGGATTTTCCATACCTGTGTTTGGGGACCAATCTATGCTTATTGGCGACTGCTCTCCTTCTAGAGAACCATCATACTCAAAAATCCAGCTAATCCAAACCTTCTTAGATGGATGATCATTGATTACGTTCGGGATCCGAATGTACCATTGAGCTGGCCGATCAAAGACCACTCGTTCAGGGTCATACGACCAAGTAGGTGCCTCACCAATAGCTTTATCCCATCCTACCAAGGGATCGCTATCTTGTGGATTTGTCGGATCGTCAAAAATCCATCCTAGTTGAACCTGAGCATCAGCATGCCATTCAGGTAGCGTCCCAGGTCCTATTTCTACTGGCTCAACTTCTTCAACACACAATGTTTTGATGTACACCTCAAGAGCATTTTGAGATTCACCGTATACACCAAGCCAAATGTCTTCGTATTGAGGATTGGGATACAAGTTAAGTTCCCCTGTGATTCGTCCATATACAATTTCCAAAGGATCTGTAGTCGGATTCCCAGCACTATCGAAGAAATCTTCGACTCCTTGCGGTTCATCCATACCTGTGTTTGGGTCCCAATCAATACTCGTTACACCCTGATCCCCTTCAAGAGAGGGATCATATTCATAGACCCAG
>JBHLPG010000274.1:0-5394 GCA_048939725.1 Promethearchaeota archaeon
TCCATATAGCGACCAGACCATAATCCTACTTTAAATCTTTCTGTAAAATGATCAGATTCCTCTAAGACAATATCTAACTCATTACTCAGATATCGTTCGAACTCAAGACTAATTGCCCCTCCACATGGTTTATTCCATAGTTTTGCTTCATATACAGTTACACGAATACCTTTCTGAGAAAGATAATACGCAGCGGATAGTCCTGCAATGTTTCCTCCAATAATTGTTATCTTCGGTGACATAGAAGGCTCCATGTGATACAATGTGAGATTTTTTTAAGTTCTCGTGATGAGGAATTCATAATCCCTCAAAAATAAGTATTTTTTGGTATCTGGTGATTCAATGAGTAATAAATATACGATAAAATCATTAGATAGACGATATGAGAGGAAATGGTTGCATTGACCAATTAGAATAATATTAACGGTCAATGCACCATCAATTTAGGTTTTTTAATTGGTGGGTGAAGATGAACTATTGAGGAGGCTTTCTCTGCAACCATTTTTAATTCACGAAGGATTTCATGAAAGATCCTAGGTGGTTTAAAGTCATCAAGAGCATGGTATTGTTCTAGAAATTCTTCTTTTGAAAGACTTTGATCTCGTAACGTGCCTAATAACTGATAGCTATGTGTTGGCCGCTCAACCCAACGTATTATTTCATCTCCCTCTTCATCAGCAAAGATTACAACCGGAATTTTCATTCTCCCCGCTGTTGTATAATTCAACTTTTCCTCACTTGATATATTATCAAGACCAATAATCCGAAAATCCCAGTTATCAAATTCGTCAGCAAGTTTCGCTATCACAGGTACTCCATTCGCACAATCACCACACCAATTTTCCGCAATACAGAGAATAAGTAATTTCTTGTTTAAGCGTGAGATCTGAAGTTGACTTAACTTTTTTATTTCCTTTTCAATGATTATCCAACCGTTTTTCATTTTCCCCGAATGTTTATCACTTTTTTTAATGTATTCCTCATAGGAAATGCCCTTATCAAACAGCTTATTAAACAAATCTCGTGTTTCCATTTATAAATACCTCTATCATCCTTTTTTACTAAAATTATTGATATTTTTCACCATATTTCGACTAACCAACAAGTCCTGATCATCAATTTCTTCTTTGGATCTATTATGTGTATGAATCCAAATAATTATAAACTCAATCTTCTTATCACTAATAGTAGTTAGTAGAATAAAAGGAAAGAATCATGGTCGATACATCTACTAAAAAATCCGATTTTTTCAGAGACTCTAATCCAAATTACCTGTTAAACTTAATGACAACACTAGGTTTGTCACTACCTCAAGCACGGATATACCTCGAATTAGTAAAAGTCAAAGAGTCTACAGCTGGTGACCTCTGCAAAACAACAGGTGTAAAAGATTCTAGAATCTATAGTATATTGTCAGAATTGGAACAGATTGGCCTTATAATGGTTCAAACTTCTACTCCCAAGCTTTATATGGTTGTTCCATTAACAGAAGGACTTCAGAACCTTCAAGAACGCTTAGAGAACGATTTCAATCAAAAGAAGGAGGCAATTAAAGAGCTCAATCTTCGTTTAACTCCTTTGTTTGAATCAATTGTTTCAATTCCATCAGCGATAGCCTTGATAGTAAAAGGTAGAAAGAATATTATTCACAAAATCCAGTATGAGCTATCAAAAGTTGAGAAAGAAGTACTCATTCGCTTTCCGAATTACAAAGTCTATTTTGATTTTGAACCAGTCTTATTAGATATGCAAAAGGGTGGAGTGCAGATCGACGCAGGTATGTGTCAAATGTCAATTAAACAACTAAGAGAATCAAATCGAATACCCGAACTAGCACTAACCATTTGTCAAAGATGTTGTGATTGCTTTTATTTGATGGTTGACCAGAACTATTTACTCTCTGTCTCTAATTGGGCTTCTCCAAATGTCTACGCTATCTGGACAACCGATACAAGCTTAATAAACATCACCGCGTTCTTTAGTAGTTCAAATGTGATCCCCTACAAAAATAAAGAAAATAACGTTCAAGAAGGAAATAAAGTGGAGTAAGCTTCCTCCTGATCTCCTGTGATGAAGGCAAGAATTGAGTTCTTAAAGTGATTTAGAAGTTGAAAACCCAATAAATGATACGTTACATCATTTAAAAGCTGGTAATCTTCCTCTGCTACTTTCAAACTGATCTCTTGTGAATCAAAATCAACCCGAATATAAGTTAAGTTTTTCTTGAGGACCCTAATCATCAATCGCCACAGGAAGGTTAAACCAACTCCAGGGCTATATTTGCCTAATAAAACACGGGGGTAAAGAAATATTTGGTTCCCTGAAATATCCCAGCCAATTAACTCACTTCTTTCTGTTAAAAATAAGGCATATTCTCGGATTCTCTCTCGAAAATTTTCTGGATCCTTGAGACGATCCCCAAGTTCTGAGAATGATAAAAAAAACGGTCGTTGGGAATATCCATCCTCTTCCTCATTGATTTGAAGAGCATGGTGAGATAATATTGTAGATGAATAGGCAGCAAGTGAGTCTTGGTAAAATGTCCAGAAAAAGATTGGCTTTCGGTTTTCTCGTGCCGTACGAACAGTCCAATAGAGAAAAATCATCTCTAAAGACGCTATAACAAGTAATAAAATGATGAAAAAGGGCATAATCGGATCTTTCTCGTCGAGTTGAACGAAATTTGTTAACGCGGTGAGGATAATCAGAAGATGTAAACCTAAATTGGGAATGAGCTGAAATAAGAAATTTCTGCTTCTCGCTCTAAAATATATAACTACTAGTATTATCAAAAACGGGATATTCACATACAAGCTGACCAATACTATAGCGTAGAAAAATGACATGATTAAAGCTCGTAAAGCTGAAAAAGCTGAGAAACTACTACCTGACTGATTCCAATAAATAAGAATGGTTAACATAGCTATTATTAGAGTCCAAACAGCAATTGTAACATAGGACTGCTTCCTATATTCTCTCTGGAATTTTTTAAATCGTTTATTCGCTAATTGTTCTGTTCTATTCATATTTGGCACCTATAAGTTACTTTGATAGATTTGAAAAGTGGATAAGATCATATTTTGCTAGCTTCTCTGTAAAGAGATAAGCCTCTTTTATCGAATAATAGTCAGAAATACCAGCTTTTGTGCAAATATCTAGGAAATGTTCTGGTTGCATAGTAGGGTGAGGAATATACTTCAGGAACTGACCTTCTGTCTCGTTTAAAATGATTTTACGTGCAATGGTTTTTTTTGCTTTAGTTTGTACTTTTACAGATATCTCAGTCACCATATCTTTTGTATCTAAAAGAAACTGGGCCCTCGGAGGAAGGTTGGTGTTTTCTCGAATCTTTGGATTAGGAATATTTTCTGTTACAGTTGGTACATCCATTGTTTCGGCAAGATGGGACAATTCCAAAGAAATATTAATACGATCAACCAAAAGGGAGTAGTAGGTTGGCTTTCCAGGTTTTTGTAGATATTTTTCACCCCTTAGGAAATTATTCTCTGCAAGAAGATCAAGATACTTCTTTGCTGTGCTGATATGAATATCTAAAAGTTTTGAGACATCAGCTGCGCAAAGTTTGTTACTTTTCTGAAATAGTAAAGATAAAATTTTGAGACTGTACTCATTTGCAAAGAGTTGTTGGAACGATGAATAATCTAATTCCCATACAGGCATTTAGAACACTTTTCAATATTTATCTATTTTAAATAGACTAATATTCAATTCCGCTTTTATACGTTTCTATCAATGAAAATCCCATGAAACACTAAATTCAGATCGAATTCCAGCCTGAATTTCAGAAAAACGGATTAATATAAAGGAGAAACTAATAACTAAACTATATTGATAGCTCTAGTAATCAGAAACTACTCTATTTTTTATAGATAGGTTTCACAATCTGATAATAGAGTTCAATGATTTCCATCCCCAGCAATTGAAATGCCTTCTCTACATTGATGTTGTCTTTGGCGGAGGTCTCAACATACGAAACATTGAATTCATGGGTTTCCTGGACGTGCTTTGTCAGTTCATCTGCAAGATTCAACCCATGCTGCGTTGGCACTTGATTTGGAAAGTTAGGATGGTTTCGGAGATCACATTTCGCTCCAATGATTAATATTGGTCGTTTTCCTTCACCATTTAGATTCCAATAGCAATTTATCCATTCCATGACATTTGTAAACGAATGTGGATTGGTGATATCAAAAAAACAAAGTGCCCCAACAGCCCCACGATAATAAAGGTCACTGACCACCTTGAACCGTGGTTGGCCTGCAAGATCCCAAATTTGATATTTCAGTGTAAAATGCGTGTTCGTGGGACCGTAATAAAGGGTTATTTCTTTAGCTGCAAAATCCGCTCCAAGAGTCATAATGTACTGTGTCCGAAAGGTTTCACCAAGCCAAGTGCGACGTAAAGAGCTTTTGCCCACTCCACCATCCCCAATAAGTAGTATTTTCGCTCTAAGAAAAGATTTGGGCATTATTCATCATATCCTTTAAAAAATACTTAAAAGATATTAGAATCTCTCACAACCGACACTTTTGTGGTTTAATGGTGGGAAATTATTTAAGAGTTTGCATTCTAAAGAAGTAGTCTTCATTTTTTAATTCGTATTTATCGCCAAGGGATCACTTTACTCTTGGTTTCCTTCAAATAAGTTCAAGAAGTTACGGAATGCAATTGAGAATAATTCCATCTTATATCTAGATACTTAGAACTCTTTTTAAGTCGTCTTTATTCACATTTAAGAACCCTGTTTCAGGTAATCTCTCTGTAAAAGTACGCCAATTTTCATTGTGTGTAAAAACTTCTTTGAAAAGTACCAATGCCTGTGGAATATTGTTTGTATTAGCTAATGAAACCGCTGTCCAATACTTCATCTCGTAATTATCAGGACACATTTCTTGAGCGATGTTATATTCAGTTAAGGCTTCCTTTATCCCTCCCTTTTCCAAAGCTCTGTCTGCGTTATTCATATGCTCATAAGCACGCCTTAATTTCAATAGACGTTTTAATTCTACAACTGGTTCTAAATGGTCTTCAACACGAAGATCAATCCATGGATCTTCCCACGCATTTTCAGCAATTTCTCCTTGAACAATCAATAATGCTGCTGATTGTTTACCTCTTATGTCTCCTCCCATTGATTCAGCGGCCTCCAAACTCTGAATTATCCGTTCTGGTAGGGGTAGTTCCCGGGAATCTTGAAAGCTATTGGCCATAGCAGCACACACTTTGTCTGTTAGCATCATATTCGCTTGAACCGAGAAATTCTCCCCTATTCGATGACTCGCATATTTAATACACCTGGTTCCTGTATGTGCTACCACTCGTCCGTTCTTGTCCAAAAGAGCGACTTGTCTGACCTCTTTCTCTTCATCAGTT
>JBHLPG010000042.1:0-21682 GCA_048939725.1 Promethearchaeota archaeon
CATGGTAACACGACCATGGTGGTGAATGCCAGCACTCTTGCTGCCAATACCACATGGCATGTGTGGTTGGAGGCACCAAACTATCTTCTATCATTCAATTTGTCTAGGGAAAGTCAGTACTTAGATTTTCCTTACAAAGCTAATGTAACGGATATGATAGATTTAAACTTCCAAGTTCCAGAAATAGGTGGTAATTCTAGTTATTGGATAGAGTATTCTACCTTACTAATTAATACTAATATTAATTTCAACTCTATAGCGCTTTCATTTAATGAAACATGGGATATTAACCAGACAGTTTCTCAAAATACAAATGTAAATGGAACTTATGATTTGCAAGCGTTTTGGGAAGGTAGTGATAAGATCAAAGTTGGAACGATAACACGAAAATTGGATGTCCTTATCAATACAACATTAACAATCAATTCTACAGATATCATTGAAGTCATAATAGGAGAAAAAATAACAATCTGGGCGAATTACACCTCAAATCACAACACAACACAAAGCCATTTATCGCATATTAATTATGCAAAGATTTGGTGTAATGCAAGTTGGCCTGACGGTGCTAGACAGAATAAAACCATGAATCAACCGACTGGGACATATTATAACGCCACTTTCACAACAGATTTAGAAGCTCCAGGTTCTTCAGGAACAATTACAATTTCTACTCAGTTAAGTTGGTTCGTTAACTGGACAAGGACGGTAACTGTTCTATTTGTAAAAAATACTACATTAACTACCAATGTAAAAGTTCTCACTTTACAATGGCGAGAAAATGCTACAATAGAATTTGATTATAATGAAACAGGAGGAAATAGAATATCTGTAGCCACGGTCACCATCGTGGATACTAGCGAAAATTTTACTTACTTTACTGGAATGAATTCTTTTAAATTAAATTCAACATCATTTTCAGGGGTTAACACATTTACAGATGTGATAATAAGGGCAAATAGCTCTGGATATCTTACTCGTGAATGGTACTTTAATCTCACGATTACTCCAGGTCGCACCAATATAACAGGAAAGATAGGTGATAATCCAGTCTCGAACAACAGTGGTATTACTAAGAATTTTTCGAATAGCTCATCTGATAGTGTTCCTCTTAATTTACTCTACTACCACAACCTCACGAGTAATCCATTGGACATTGGCTTACCAACAGTAGATTCATCAATCCCTGTTTCAGATATACAAAAAGAAATTAATCTTTCATGGAGCATTACTCTCAATCCAAACGAAACTGGTATCTTTCTAATCAATATTACATTCTACTTGAATAATTACGAAAATAGTACATTTTTCTTTCATCTAACTATTGCCAAGGCAGGTACTACAATTGTACATATTCCTTTGACAGACATCCAGATCTATTATACGGAGTATTATGACTTCTTCTTATCGTATAAGAACACAGACTATAATGAAAATATTACTGGGTTAAATAAAGACTTTGGGTTTACTATTGATAGCTCCGAGGTGGTTGATTTAAACCAAACAGATGAGGGCTATTGGTTCCGTTTCAATCCTTCTCCTTTCATTTTACCTTTAGGCCGCTATTCGATTAACATCACCTTTTACCATGATTATTTCAATCCCAGCTTTATTGAAATCAGTTTTAGAGTAATAGATATGCCTACAGAAACTCTTAATATTGCTGATTTTCGCTATAACCAAACAATCCTTGTTGAAGATGCCCTTTATATTGAGGGAGAAGGGTACCAAACCATCAGAGGACAAAGTATTTCTAATTATACTGTTACTTTACGAATGAACGATACAATAGTTATGAAATCTTTGTTTGATTATCAAACAATCCAGGATGAAGTTGTTATCAACTTCACAACCTCAACGTTTCATTATGGTAATTACTCCCTTACTTTAGAAATAAGCAAGATTGGGTACCAAAATCAGTCCATTAATTTTAACATAACATTACAAGGGCGAGAAACTATCCTTGAGGTTACATTACCTGGAAAGAAGTTTGAACAAGGCGATCCCATTAAAATAACCGCTGTCCTAACTTATGTACAGGAAATAGTTGGTGGAATTGGCGCAGGGGTATTACTCGCTCCCCTAGAGGCTGTCAATGTCTCATTTTATGTCGTGTTAGGATATGAGAACGACACAACTCGAAAATTCGAATTCACTAACCAGACTGATGATTTAGGTGTAACATCATATGAAATTGATGGGAAATATACTCTTGATGCTGTGAAATTCATTAACATCTCAGTCTGGAGTAGCTCCAGTATATCAGGATTACCTGCAAGTTATAGTATGTCCGAAGAGGAACTTGCTGAATATGAGATCTTCTCGTTCTTAAATCCTCTAGAAATTATCATTCCACTAATAATTACTGGAGCGGCGGTATTATTGGTAGTTGCAGCAGTTTCTGTAAGTGGAATTTCTTTAAATCGCAGACGAAAAAGGCGAAACGCTGCTATCCGTGCGAAACGACGGAAAATTGAACAGAGTTTTGAAGATGTCAAATCAATCCGCTTACTAATCGCTCGTCATGAGTCAGGACTACAATTTTATTCTGAGAAAACTATAGCGGAGCTAAAAACAGATACAGATGCATTATCAGGCATGTCCGCTGCGTTGAGTACTTTTATGGGAGAAGTTTCCGAAGGAATGCGGTCCCGAACTGCTGAGGAAAAAGAAAAGGAGAAGATTGAAGTAATGAGTCGTGAGGGTATGCACATGTTAATTTGGCATGGTTCACGCGCAAGCTTCATAATTATTTCAGAAACACGTTTACCTGACTATTTCAAAGAACGTTTAGCTAAGTTAGGTCGAGAAGTTGAATCGAAATTTGCTCATGACTTAGAAGACTTCTATAGATCGGATCAGATACCCAGCAGCCAGATAAAGAAGATGATTCGAAAACACATTCCCCTGCACTATTTCTCTGCTTTTGTACTCAACGAGGGAGTATTAACCCTAGAAAGCATAAAATTATCGAAAAAAGAAAAGAAGATGCTTAACCTTATAAAAGAGATCCGTTTTCAGAAAGAGGGTGTACAGTTCTTTTTCAGTGAACAAATAATCTCACACCTCTCTAAACATTTTAATCGAAGTGAAGCAATAAAATTTTTGGATCGGTCAATTGAAATTAACCTCTTAATCGAAGCCAGCCAAGAAGATATCTTGGATATCACAAAATAATGTATGAGATGGGATTTAATGAGTATGCCCAACAACTATTACCGCTTTTGGCTCTTGAACCACCAGGGTTTATACATTTTCGATAAAAAACTCCATAAGAAGGTTATATTAACAAAAGCTGATGAAGATAATCTCATCGCTGAAGTGTTTCAAGACCCAAAGATAATGTCTGCGGATGAAACTCCACTATATACCCGAGAATTGCCCTCTTATTTCACTAGACTTCATTATCGAAAACATAAGAAAGATCTCTATATTCTCCTATCTGATGAATTGATAGATATCACTGAAATTGAAGCGAAGCTCAAACCTTGGATCGAATTACGAAATCAACAGAGAGAACACCTGCAAGGTCTGATTATTTCTATGTTTGATGACATTGAGGGACCTAAAGTTGTTTATAACAGTGGTTCATTACTAGCAGAGAATGCCTTGCTATTAGCAGTTCAGGGGCAAACAATTTCGGCAATGGGCCGAATTGTGGAGTATACGAGTGGATTTAAAGATCCTCTTAATGTACCCAATCGTGAAGACTTAATTCATCTGAGCTACATATTTTTGCAACCCGCGCCTGATTCAAAAGATCCACGGATTGCTAAAATGGGAAGAATGACAAGTATTCATCTACTCTTCCTATTAGGATTCTACTTTGTCAATGAGACCCTTTTTCGAAGCTATCTGGAAGCTTTTCTTGATGAATGGGTCTATAATTGGAATACTCAGCGAGAGGAGAGTATGGCTTATCCACGAGAAATTTTTGATGAATTGTTAGAAGACCTACGATCCGCTATTTCAACTACAATAGATCTTACAACTCATGAAGAACGCGAAGAAGCGAAACTTAAGGAATATGTTATGGATTTATTAAGTCAAAACAAAGTTCTGAATTATCAGGTTCGGCGATTACGGGAAAAGATCAAAGTATTAGAAGAACAACTCTCCTCTTAATAACATTAACAATAATATCGTAATAACATAAACTATAATATCTAGAAAATATTGAAAATCAAATAAATTCGAAATATCGAAATCATTATCTTTATCAACTAGATTAATATAATAAAAACGTTAAAAATAATTTACTGGTTTTCAGGATGGTTGTCTAATGCGAGTTTTACATGTGCAAGGTAAAAATCTAAAAGAAATTAATACTCCTTATGAATTTTTAAATGGCGATGTTTATGTCGTCGATAATAGTGACGTCAGTGTTGGATTGAAAAAGAAGGTCTATATTTGGTTGGGCTCCCAAGCATTTGCAGATGACCGAGCAGTAGGCGCTTGGGCAGCTAAATGCTTAGATCTTGAAGATGAAGAGATTGATATTGATACTGAGGTTGAGGGGAATGAATCTGAAGAGTTCAGAAATTTACTAGATTTTGTGGTGGTCACTGGAGATACCCCAGGTTTCTTAAAACACGTCGAAGTTAATAAGGAAGACATCTCCTATGCCTTATACCGTGTTAGAGATATTGATCTTACCGATGGATCTTCTTCAGATGATATTGTGATCGAGAATGTCCCCCTCAAAAAAGAATCATTTGTTAGTGATGATGTTTTTGTCCTAGATGCTTATCATGATTTATATGTTTGGGTAGGTTCACAAGCTCAAGTTGGTGAAAAGGCTGCTGGTAACCGCCTTGTTCGGAAATTTGATGTTGCACGTGAACGAAATCCCATGGTTTATACTATTGGTGAAGGTTATGAACCAAAGGGCTTTTTTGAGTTGGTAGATCAATTGGCTGATAGTGGAGAAGTACGAGCTAGTGATGCAGCAGAGGTTGCCAAGGGGATTACTGGTAGTATTGCTGATTTATCAAGTGAGACAGCAGAAGCAGGAACAATTACTCCTGTAGCCCCAAGACTAGAACCAGAACATCCTCCTGTTACACCCCCTCCTAAATTAGAACGTCCTACTATTTCAGAACCTATTCCTAGGCCAACAATCCCGAAACCAGAACCAATATCAACACCCCCACCTCTAGAAGCTCCAATACCAACACCTGTTGATTTAGGATTGGGTCCAAAAGGAGAGCCAGCATCTAAAACTCATGTTGTAAAACTGTATTATGTAGATGGGGAATTTATGGAAATGGGTGGTAATGAGGATGCAGTTTTAGAAATCGATGAAGGAATAAGGATTGCAACTCTCTCTTTCGCAGAAGGTTCTAGTCTTATTACTCAACGGACAGCTGGACGACAGGCCCGAGGGATCTGTAAATCAGGTTTCCTTCTTAAAGCTGGTTATCGAATCGGCCTAAACTGTGACCTTAAAGAGGTAAAAGGAGAACGAGGAATTCACGATAGACTCTTACAAGAAGGCCATAAGTACAAATAATTCAATTTTTAACCTTCCCCATTATTTTCTTTTACAAGGCTAAATTACATGTAGCCTGTTCCAACCTATTAAGCGAATATTTTTGAATTCATTACATATCTTTGATGAGAATTTCTGAATATGATTTTAAGAAGGTAGAAGAATGTTAACCTATAAGGAAAAGCTAAGCTATGGGATTGGGCGGCTTGGATCTTCGATTACGATGGATATGGCAGATTTATTTACTGGTTATGTTTATTACGCATTCTTCGGTTTAGAAGAAAATGCTTTTTTAGCGTTTCTTGGTGTAGCGTTTGGTAAAATTGTTATCGCTTTTACTAGCTACTTTTCTGGATATATTTCTGATCGAACACAAACTCGGTGGGGACGAAGAAGACCTTTTGTCATTCTAGGAGCCCCTTTGCTTGCTATTGCTTTTTTCTTCCTTTATTCACCTCACTTAATTCTCCCTTTGTTAGGATTTGAAAGTGAAGCAACAGCAGTATTTTCTTATTTGATCATTGTAAATTCGATCTACCAAGGAACTTATGGATTTTTATTGACACCTTTTCAATCTTGGATGCCAGAAATTACCACAGAAACAGAGCGTTTAGAAATCAGTGGGTATCAAAATACTGTGAACCTCATAGCTTTTGTTATAGGAGCTGGTTTCGCTTTTCTATTACCTGGTTTATTGGGAGGCTCAGCCAAAGAAGTAGATCTTAATAAAGCCAATGAAATTTTTACTGGGTTAACAAATAGAGATATGTTAACAATTATTCTCCCTATTATTATTGGATTATTCGCAGTTCTTGTTATAATCTTCTATATTCCCTCTATTATTGGAATTAAGGCAAAGGAAATCTTTATTCCTCAACCATCCATCCGAGAAGAATTACACGTCATTTTTGAAAACAGGAACTATATCTCTTGGACTATAGCAAGAGGATTCATCTCAGTTGCATTAAGTATGACAATGGGGATAGTTCTTACATGGATTGACAAAGCTCTTTATTTTACTGGGGTTATGGAGTATCTATTATTTGGGTTAACCCTACTTGGAGTAGTTTTTTGTGGATTTATATTTTGGGCGCGTTTCGGCAATAAACAGGGAAAAACCAAGAGTTATATTTATTCAGCAATTTGGATGGCCATTTGGATACCATTTACATTGGTGGTAGGTCAAATTGAAGAGATTTCACAAATGATACCAGTTTTCCTTCAAGCTATGATATTTGTCATCTTTGCTGGTATTGGAGTTTCTGGTTTCTATTTACTTCCTTACGCTATAGTCGCTGATATTGTTGAAGAGGACGAAAGAAGGACTGGAGAATCGCGTGCTGGGATGTACTATGGATTTGAATCAATTCCTCTAAACTTCTTCCAAGTATTCGGATACTTAGTTGTTGGATACTTATTGCAGGAGAATTTCCCCTTTAATATTCCGACCCTACCTCTGTTCACAGACTGGCAGGGTCATACTTACAGTCTTGGATTAATAATTTGGGGGCCGATTGCAGCCATATTCATCTTAATTTCAGTTATTGTCTTTTGGAAATTCGTGAACGCTGATCCATTAGAAAACTGATGTGCTAACCAAAATTAGACTTAGAAAGTCTCGTTACCTAGTAATTAGCTTGAACTATCAGATTTAAATTTATACAGAATTTGAGCTTAAATAGATACTAAAATGAATCATTACCTCTTATAGGAGATAGAGGTTAGTATGATTGACATTAAAGTGTTTCGTGAGAACCCTCAGATTATTCGTGACTCAGAAATCAAACGCTTTAAAGATCCTAATCGGGTCGATGAAGTCATAGCCTTGGATTCGAAGTGGCGATCATTATTACAACAAGTAAATGAGCTGCGAAAAGAAAGAAATCAAATTAGTCGCGAAATTGGCCCATTGAAAAAGAAAGGGGAAGATATAAACCCTCTGAAGGAACGAGTGAATGAAATAAAGCAACAAATTGTTACCCTCGAGCAATCAGTAAAAGATGTATTAGAAGAAAGAGATCGAATTCGATACACTATTGGAAATATCCTCTTACCTGGGGTTCCAATTGCTGAAACAGAGGATGGGGACGTCTCTTTACGAGAATGGGGAGAAATCCCTAATTTCTCATTCCCACCTCTAGCACATACCGACCTTGTAGAATCTCTTGGTCTCGCCAATATTGAAAAAGCAGCTCAGATTAGCGGAGCTAGAACATTTTTCTTAACAAATCAAATGATCTTTCTAAATCTGGCCTTGATCCGATTTGCTGTAAACTTTCTAGTGGATGAAAAGGGATTTATTCCAATGTGGACTCCTCCGTTTATGCGTCGTAAAGCAATGGAAGGAGCAAGTGAACTGGGCGATTTTGAAGACGCTTTATACAATGACCCACAAGAAGATGTATTTTTTATTGCCACTTCTGAACAACCTCTTGCCGCGTTTCATATGGATGAATTACTTGATGAGAATACTCTCCCTCGAAAGTATTGTGGAATCTCACAGTGTTATCGGCGGGAAGCTGGAAGCCATGGAAAAGATACAAAAGGAATTTTTCGGGTTCATCATTTTCACAAAGTTGAACAATTTGTTTTTACGCATCCAGAGAAATCTGAAGAAATGCATGAGGAAATGATTAATAACGCCGAAACATTATTTCAACGTTTAAAAGTACCTTATCGTATTGTAAATATTGCTTCAGGAGAACTAAATGATAATGCAGCAAAGAAATATGATCTAGAAGCGTGGTTTCCTGCTCAAAACACATATCGGGAATTAGTTTCATGTTCAAATGTAACAGATTATCAAGCTAGAAAACTTAATATGACCTTTGGTAAGGCTGGTGGAGACAAGGATTATCTTCACACTCTAAATTCAACTGCAATTGCTACTGAGCGAACTCTTTGTGCTATATTGGAAAATTATCAACAAGAAGATGGTTCAGTCCTTATCCCGAAGGTTTTACAACAACATTTGAATGGAGAGACGAAAATATTACCGTTGTAAGCTACTTCTCTACAACCAAAAGGGGGCTTTTTCTTCTGAAGGATGTAGAATTAAATTTGCCTATCTTTGTATCTGATTTTTTTATATAATCGGCAACAATGTTCACCTTTTAAGGTGAAGAAAGGATATGACCGAGAATAAAGTAGGTTTTGAAAAAGAAAAAGACAGTATCCACTTTCTTGCTTCGATAGAATTTCCACCACCGATCAAACATAGTGAATTATCTCCAACTGAGCAGCGAATATATCTACAATTATCATTAGAATTTCAAAAAGTGTTAGACGATGCTCCAAGTTTTCAAATGGGTGCTTATCAATGGAATCAAGCACTCCCTATAATTCTTCAAAGATATGCTATAACTTCCGAAGTATGGGAACGAATATCAGAAATTGGAGACCAAGATTCCAACCTCCAAGCGCAATTGAATCAATTGATGGAAGAAATAGGATAAATTAACCTGAAATCATTCTAATTATTCTATAGGAGTTTTAGATGAAAAAACTACTAAGGTAAATGAGAGCTGTTGCCCACCACAATGACCAACGGGTATATTTTCTACCTTTAGTCGCGGTTTCCAGAGTAGGATCACGAATTAGTGTTATGGTGGTAAAAAGCAATAATACGACCAATAAAATAAAACCAGTGAAGAAAACCCAATTATTCCGAAAACCAAGAAACAGTAACAATGAACCAAAAAAAATACTAACAAGATAAATCATTCCTGAAATACGTGCCGCCCAATGAGATCCTAATGAAATTGCAACTGATCTTTTCCCTGTTTCCATATCTCCTTCAATATCCATGATATCTTTCAATACTTCTCGGCCTAGTGCTAAAAATAAGATGAAGAAACTAATAACTGCAATGTTCAAAAAGACCCATTCATTTAAAATGCCTACAAGGAGGGTTCCCATTAGGAAGGGAGCTACATAACCCGTACTTACCCATGTATTACCAATAATCCCATATTTTTTCACTCCTAAATTATAACCCACTCCAAGTCCTATAAAAAACAAAGCAAAAAGAACTAATAAGGGTGATAATCCATAAAATGTAACCTCTATGATTGTCACAAGAAGAGCAAGAATATAGAACCCAATTGCAAGGTTTCTTGCTACGTTCAAAGGTATTGCCCCTCGTACTAAAGGACGATCAAAGCGTTGGTTTAATACATCATTTGAGTAATCAAAATAATCATTTATTACATGTGTGCCTGCAATCATTGAGAATGGAACGAGAAGACCTAGGAGTACACCATCCAATGGGACAATTTCATTATTTAAGATGAATTCGAGAAAATTTTGTGGAGAGAAATTGACTTCATTTGCTCCATTTAAACGATAGCTAAGGTATCCTGCAATCATTATAACTAGACTGGCAAGAAAACATAAGCTGATTCGTAATAAATCAGAGAAATCTTTGATTTTCGACATACAACCGAATGATTAATCAAATTAAATATATGTTTTATCCTTAACAGGATGCTGAATATCTGCTTCAATCGCATCCTGAGCTTGATTTCTCATGGAAAGTGCCATTTGCTCAATCTTCTCAGCTTGGGCGAGAATCGGTTCTATGCCGATTTTTAGAGAAGGAATAAGATGATTTAACACCTCAATGACTCGAGCGGCAGTCCGAACCTCTGGATAATGTTGACGAACTTCTCCTAGAATTACAACGACTTCAGAACGATTATACCAACCTTCATTCAATAATACTGCACTTAAACCCTTAATTACTCCATGATCTAAAGGAGGAATATTTTTCTCTCTTAGATAATCTCGGCATGATTCTGTTGTACCTACACCAAAGACACGATAAGGCAACTCTCTTGGAGATTGAGTATAGTCGCTCTTAAATCCTTCTACTGAAACGATCCGTTCTATTCCTTTCTCTTTTGTCCAATTGAATATCTTTTTTCCGATTTCACGAGTAATAGGTGGGTATTGAGGGACTTCAGATGCAAGGAGAGCCACACGAATTTCTGGGCTCGCGTAAATCCGTATAGGAAATTTTGGCTTCGAATAATAGACCACACATATTGCTGGAATCTGGTTACTATCACCCACTGCAACTTGATCTAGGTTCCATTCATCTCGTCTTCCTGCGGATTCAAGGATTATATTTGCTGTTATAAGAGCGAGCGCGCTTATAGAGGGAAAACATTCAATCAATGTTCCTCCTTCTAAATCCATGTCAACAACATTTCGAATTTCAAAATAGTTGGAATTCATCTTAATCACTGAAATGATACTTTCTATTAAAAGAAGAAAAACGTTATAATAAAGATTCCCTTTTCAGCACAAAATTCCAAACGATAAAAGTGCTGAAAGTCCAAATTAAGGATGTAATAAAAGAATTGTAGAAAATCTTTAGAAGACTGGAATAAAATAGAGTGTAACTTATCGATCACCATTAAGAAAAAAAAATAATAAAGGAAGAAACCCTGCTTATACAAAAGATAAGCGATCTACTTCCTCTTGCATTCCTTCAAGTTTTTGAGCAGGGGTAATTCGACCTGTTTTACGTGATCCTAGAATCTTGTCATAGGCATGCTCAAAATGGGATTTTGACACTTTACATCCAATAAAATCATCCTCCGTCTCTTTTAAACTAGGAAGATGCTCTTCTATTGCATTTAGAACAGCTTCATGACATAAAACAGCTAGATCTGCTCCAGAGAAATTATCTGTTTTCTTACTCAATTCATCCAAATCGGCATCTGTTGCTAGGGGTACATCTCTCGTATGAATTTTGAGAATTTCCAAACGAGCAGGTTGATCAGGAAGCCCAATGCTAATAATTTTATCAAATCTTCCTGGTCTTAGAAGCGCAGGATCGATCATATCTGGACGATTGGTTGCTGCAATAACGACGACCCCCTTAAGTTCTTCTAGCCCATCAAGTTCAGTCAAAAATTGACTAATCATCCGTTCTGTTACCCCTGAATCAAATGATTTACCTCTGACAGGGGCGATTGAATCAATTTCATCAAAGAATATAATAGATGGAGCTGCCTGTCGGGCTTTGCGAAAAACTTCTCGGATCCCTTTTTCAGACTCTCCGACCCATTTTGATAACAATTCTGGACCCTTCACACTGATAAAGTTAGCTTGTGTTTCATGAGCTACCGCTTTTGCTAAAAGGGTTTTACCTGTTCCAGGAGGACCGAAAAGGAGAATCCCCTTAGGTTGCTTTGCTCCCATATGTGAGAAGAATTTCGGATGTTTAAGAGGTAGCTCAATACTCTGGCGAATTTCCTTCTTCTCGGAAATAAGTCCTCCAACATCTTTCCATCCAATGTTTGGTACTTCCACAAAAACCTCCCTGAGAGCGGATGGTTGAATTCCAAGGAGGGCTTCACCAAAGTCCTCTTGTGAAACTTCAAGCTCACTTAAGATATGAGCGGGAATCGTATCTTCTTCAAGATTTAATTTTGGGATTACTTTCCGTAATGAATGCATCGCAGACTCTTTAACTAACTGCTCGAGGTCAGCTCCAACAAACCCGTGAGTCACTTCTGAAAGGTAATCTAGGTCAACATCTTCTCCAAGTGGCATTCCTCGAGTATGGATCAATAATATTTCCTCTCTACCATGCTTATTTGGGATCCCTATTTCAATTTCTCGATCAAAACGTCCTCCACGGCGTAAAGCTGGATCTAAGGCATTAACACGATTAGTTGCACCAATTACAACAACATCCCCGCGATCACTTAGTCCATCCATATTTGATAGAAGTTGAGCAACTACTCGTCGTTCTACCTCTCCTGTGACTTCTGATCTTTTTGGAGCAATTGAATCTATCTCATCAATAAAGATAATGCTAGGAGCATTTTCTTTAGCTTCATCAAAAAATTGACGTATACGTTGTTCACTTTCCCCATAAAACTTCGACATGAATTCAGGGCCTGAAACAGAGATAAAATGAGAATCTGTTTCAGTAGCTACTGCCTTAGCTAGTAAGGTTTTCCCAGTACCAGGGGGACCGTGTAATAACACCCCCCGAGGAGGGGTAATCCCAAGACGTTTGAAAAGCTCTGGATGTCGCATTGGAAGCTCAATCATTTCACGAACTTTTTGGATTTCATCACTTAAACCACCAATATCCTCATATCTAACTCTTTGTAATATTTCTTGTTTAACGTCTTTAACTGGAGTCTGAGAAATTGAGATACGAGTTGTTTCTTGCATTATTACTGCTTCACTACTTGGAGATATTTTAGAAACAACGAGGATAATTCGTTGATTATAAACAGGGATTTCAATAAAATCACCTTTTGTTAAAACGCGATTCATTAGGATATGTTTAAGGTGCCTTTCACCACCTTGAATCCGTAGATTTTGAATTGGCGCAAATTCTATTCGAGATGCACTTTTGGGTTCAATAGTAACAATTTCAATTGTATCATCAATCCCAACTCCAGCATTTCGTCGGGTGCTACCATCAATGCGAGCAATCCCTGTATTACGGTCACCTGCATATCCTGGCCAGAAAATTGCAGCTGTACGGCGTTTTCCTATTATTTGAAGAGCATCACCAGCAGAAATGTTTAATTTTTCTGCAATTTCGGGATCTAGGCGGATGATTCCCCGCCCTACGTCACGTGCAGCAGCTTCTCTTACTTTACATTCGTATGTATCATTAACCATAAGTTATCCATTCCATATTTGTAAATAAGGATTAATCGACCTCAACCTTGGTCTTCGGTACTTTTTCAACAAAAGGGGCTGTGATTGTCAAGATACCAGCTTTAAGATGCGCTTTTATCTCGTTAGGACGAATTCGTCTGCGAAAATGTAAATGGTGTTTGTAATGTTTATTATATTCATCATTTTGAGCAGAAAACCATAATTCGTCACTTGTTGCCTCTAAATTGATCTGATCTCGTGAGATTCCAGGAACTTCCATAGTAATATTGTATTTCTCTTGATCACGTTTAACACGTGTAATAGGAATAGGAGATCCCCGAGTAATCCAATCTCCCGAATACAAAAGTCCCTTTTTGAAAAAGGGTTTCATTCTTGGGAAAGATTTCCAGAAAGTATAAAACGAGGGGAAACAATGAAAATCATAATCATCATCTTCTTTACGATTATTTACCTTATCATTCATCTTAATTCTTCCCTTAATAATCATATTGTGTTTTTTTTCCAAATTATTAATTGAGATAATTTATTCACAAAGTGTATATAAACCTTTAGTTAGTGACGTGAATGAATTAGAGCTCATCAAAATCAGTACATAGAATAGTTATATAATCAATCTCAGTAGAGAAAAGGGAAAGATATCTTTTTAAGATCCATAACAAGTATAATTATTCTCTTCATCCCTCTAGTTCATCAAACAGGGAGCGATTCTGAGTGTGAAGGATGAAGTAGAGATCTAAAATTCCCGTTTCAGGGTATGGAGGTAATCCAAGGTTGTGGGATAGCTGTTGTAATTGGACAAGAGTGGTATCGGGGAGGAAATCATCTAAGTTTGTTTGTTCTTCGCTTGACCATATAGCAGACGCTTGAAGCGCCTGTTGGAGACCTTCATTAGACATCTCTGCCCTTAGCTGGCGGAGGTCGAGTAAAAGGTTTTGTACCAAAGCATGCGCGGAATCAAATAGTTGGCGGAAATCCTGCCACTCATAGGAGTTGATGAGATAAATATCCAGAAACTCGGCGATTCGGGCCCAAGGCGTGGTTGTCCCTTTGAGATGCCGGACGTAATTTAATAATCCCCCGACTAGGTTCTTGACTTGGGAATTAATGGCTTGCCGACTTTTTAACGATGCTCCTGAGTCAAAGAAGTTTTCAATCCGAGTTAATTGTTCCCCGATGGTTGACACGTCCTCAGGGGTTAATGGGATTGGGAGGAGGTCGAGGTGTCGCAGCTGTTTCTGATAATATTCCCTTCCTACTTCAGTGATGACCCAGTACGTGGTTCCCGACTGCAAGGTTGTTCCACATACCCCGAGGGCTTTGAATTGATCTAAGGCGAGAACCCCCTGCTTATCATCCCCAAATAATCCCTCAATTTCCACCTGTTGTCGCGGTTGGTAGATGAGGAGCTTCAGTAGCTTCATCAGGAGCTCATAGCGAAGTGGAGGTAACCCTAAAGTATCGACTCCTCGTTGCTTTGATTCTGGTAACTTGATCGGGGTCAGGTCAATGGGGTACGAAGGATCTAGCTTGAAATGGTAGGCGACATTCTGTGGGCAATCTTCCCGAAAGAGAAGCCCTTCGCCCTCGACGATCCCAATGAACTGCTGTTGAGTGTGGATCGGAGACCGATTCGTGAACGTAATTTCATGGGAGGTCAGGACGAGCTCCCGATCCTGCGCGTTGGCGAGTTTCAGATAAACTCGGTTCTTGATCTCCTCAAAGGTATCCATGTTCATCGCTAACGCCTGGAGACTCTGACTCCCCATGATCATGACATTGTGGCGAGCGATCGTATTACAGGCTTCAACAGTACTGGAGGAAATGATTTCGCGCAAGCGTTGGTATGTGGTCTTGCGACTTAAGAACTCTGCCGCATGGGTCAGTACAACACACCCCCCCCTCATAGTTTGCGAGAGGTAGTGAAGTAGAAAGCCAATGGTGGCTCGACGAATGAGCGGCGGTTGTGCACCAAATTGGAAAAATGTAATGGTATGATCACGAACTAAGGTTGTGCTATAGTGACCTGTGAAAGCCCCATAGTTGACCTCAGGAAAAGAACGGAATTGCTCGAGAATCCCCGCCAAAGCTTCGATCGCCATCATGTCAGCGAACATCATATCGATACCCTCCGTATTAACTTGGACTTCATCATCTGATCCCCCTCCGATACTCAATGACACCTCTTTCAGGGTGAAGGAAGAATGACGTTCGGCTGTTTTCTTGATCTGCGCTTCTAGTGGTACAGAATAACGTGCGGTGAGATACTCAGATGTATGGAGTGAGCTGAGGAGGATCTGACTGATAAGGTGCGACTTCCATGCTGCGCGAGCTTTCGCGTTATCCTTGTCCCCTGATGGGGGTATCGGCAGGATCACGTCACACAGGTTCAGGTGGATGTTCGTTCCTAGTCGAAACATCTGGAGAGGTAATCCCCGTGGAGAATGGTTCTGGAGATGATGAATGAGGCCGTTGAGTTCGCTATAGGTGTCGATGACAAAAATGTGGGAAGTAGAGCCAGTCATAGCAATTGAGGCCGTGAGTTGTTGGAGGATAGACAGAATATCGTGATTAGATGAGCCACAGACTAACACATTCCCTGTTTGCAGACCAGGGAATCCGACTGGAACTGTGGGATTGTCAACGCGCATCCCGAGCTGGTGCATGACAGGGAGGTTGGGGATAGCAAACTGGTGTATATAGCGAGAGGGGACACGATCCAAGGAAAGAAACTGGTCAACGAGGTCAGAATGGAAGCCTTTGTGGCCCTTGAAGATGGTGATGCCTTTTGCAACGCGTTTACCCTGAAAATACACCTGTTTGATCTCCTTGCCCGTTACCAGGTTCACTTCACATCCTGTCCCTTCCAGCATAGTGTGGAGGGTAGAGCGACGATGGATAAACTGCTTGTAAGCATTCTGAATGAGTACTGGGAGGAATCGCTCTGATTTGATATAAAACTCCACTGAGACCACTGCAAGAAGTAGTAGTGCCGTGTGGCTCTCGTTCTCCTTTTTCTTAGCCTTTGGTGAGTGGGCGGAAAAGACTTCGTACGCTAACCGTACTCCCTCTTGATTATTGATCAGGGACAGGGTTCGTGCTGCATTCTTGAGATCCTTTCGCGGCTGTAACGCGAAGAATGAGACCAGTTCCGCGAGTGGGGCCCAAGGGATGTCCAGTTCTTTTTCATTGAACACTTGTCTCCCAAAGAGGGTAACCTTATCCTCGAATACTTTGGACGCGTATTTAACGCGGATGCCGTGTTTCATGCAGGGTGCGTGTGCTAACAAATAACGAAACATAGGAGAAGCCCAACCATTAATCTCTGTCTTTAATTCTGTTACTCCCCTTTTATACTCAAAATCGTCTCATTCCCTACTCCTAGGATCTTTTGTAGAGCTGAGATATATTAGTTTAATCTCTCCCTGTAAGTAGAGTATGCAGTCTTTGTTCCCTAATCAATTACCATCCAATTCTTCCTCAATCAATCATTGTTATCAATGTCAAAAAATTCCAAGTCACTGACAGTGGGTGTCATTTCCTTCGTGGATCGGAAGGGGAGTACAAAAATGTCGCCAAAGCGTACTTGCCCTCGTAGGGCCACCAAAATCGGGATCGGAGGTTCAGGTTCAACATGATGGTATTGATTACGAAATATCAGTCACTAATACTGGCAAAAGTGGTCATAGTAGATTCTTCATGAACCTTTTATATGTGAAAAATCATGAATCTATGAAAAAGTTAAAAAAAAACCAAGATGGATCGATAAAATTAAGCAGCTAGCCACATTCTCATCCCCGTGATTTTTTAGAGTGTAATCACTGGAGATTTCTGGATCGTTTCTGACGATTTAATAAAGCAACTACTCCAATAGCAATTCCAATGAAAGTAATTAAGAAGCCAGAACTTTCAAGGTTCTGGGTCTCCTGAATTGTAACAGACAGGTTCAAAATTCCTCTTATACCATCATTATTTTCAACGACTACTTCTATCTCATTTTTACTTGAATTGTGGTATGGAACTTCATAAGTGAGCTTGGTTTCTTGCCAATGGGGAAGAAAATCAAAAGAATCGTTAAGGAGTATTTCTTCTCCGTGTTTGAAACTGATCTTTGCTCTTGAAGGATATCGCGTCCTATAAGTGTTCCAGACGCTTAAATCAACTCTATATCTTCCCCCGTCTTCAGTTTGATACTCACATATTTGGGTAATATTGATTAAAGGGGCCTTGAAGAATCTTTCAACTTGATAAAATTTCGTTTGAATCTCAGGTAAACTATCAAATTCTATTTCCCATGCAATTTTCCCGTTGGGGGTTATTTCTGTGAGGTGAGTAGGTTTATTAAAGCCCGCTCCAAAGGCACCAAGTGTATTACCATTTGGAAGTCTATCTGCATCGCCCCATGGTTCACAGTAATATTCTTCAGGAGCAACCCATGACCAGACTTCATCTACGGCCATAGTACTTTCATTAACATTGATTTCTAGGAGTCGGGAACGGTGGTTTAAGGGATCTGTTTGATTCAAGTGGTCATTGTCAAATAGAATAAACCGATTTGGTCCAATCATTTCAAGCGCATGGCTATGCCACCAAAGTGTCGTTTGCTCTCTCCCATATTTATCATAAAGTGTGAAATCTCCTAATTTTCCAACAGCCCAAGTTATTTCTCCAGTCTGTTTATCTATTTTATAGAATGTGTCTAGATTGCGTGGATTATAGTATATAATATCCTCCTCAACTAACCAAAAAATGGAGTTTGCATGAGTCCAATCCTGACCTCCACTCCATAATTCATTCAAAAAATGATCTGTATTAAAAGGAAGATGTTTGGAACAATTCCAAACCCACAGTTGGTTTCCCTGTCGATCATATTCGACTATATCATCATACCATATAGGAAGGCCCTGATAAGTTCCTAGTTTCCTATGTTGAAGGGTAAGAAATGTGTTTGTGAAAGGATTGTATTCCAAATCATGATGACCTTCGGGGATAGGTAGTATCTCTGTCACATTTGTTTCGAGATTTCTGAGCTGAATATCACCAGCCATCATATATGTAATTGTGGTCGAGTTGATGAATTTAGGTGTCTTAAATCGGTCGGTTGACCTCACAGCATACTTAATATCCCCTTTCATATCCAAAATGAAAAGGTAGTAACCACGGTTCCCACTTTCATTCGATAATCGTCCTTGAAATAGATTAAAACCATCTTGGGCCATTGAACTATGGTGAGTAATATCAATCGATCTTTTAAAGTCAGAGAGAACATCTGAATTCTCTACGCTGCTTTTAAAATAATTCTCAGGACTAAGATAATTCATTCCACTATTTATATTGGAATACCTCGCAGATACAGGCATTGTGAGAATTAAGACTGTTAATATAAAATTGAAAAGTATTAGTAGAAATCTCTCTCTATTTTTTGGACTTGAAAAGGTAGTTTCCTCCAGAAAATTTTTAATGTGAGATCGATTAATTGAATGAAAGATGAGTAGTTTCTGATTTTTGTTCTTCTTCTTTCACCAAATTTTGTCCGGTTATTGTTTCAAATAATGAAAAAAAGGCTTTTTCAACATTCCAATTGTTCTTTGCGCTAGTGATGACTGTTGGGTACTTAGGCATTGCTGGTTTTGCATGTAAAATCTGGAGCTCATCAAGATCAGCTTTGTTTCCCACTAATGTTATTGGAATTGTCTTATTACATGAATTGTGACATTCTTTAATCCACTGTCCAACATTTCGGTAAGACATCGCATTTGTAAGATCATAAACAATTAAGGCTCCACTTGATCCTGTATAAAATCGAGAACGAAATTTTTCAAAATGGGTTTGACCTGACATGTCCCATAGGACGAAGCGTACGTTTTCACCAGTTTCTTTCACAGCTGTTTTATAAGGTGTTATATCAACACCAATGGTAGTTTTATAAATGCTAGAAAACTTTCTGTGAACAAATTGATTTACAAGAGATGTTTTACCAGTTCCTCCATCACCGATAAGAATAACTTTTAGAGAATATTCAGTTCTTTCGGCCTTTATTTTCTTCTCCAATCTGATCTCACTTTCCTATTAAAAGTCGTTCTCCTAATTCTGCAGAGAAACGATGTTTTTCAATCCCTTTAATAACTGCTGTTGGATCGTAATCGACACGGCGTATTTCTATATCCATAGAACTAATGTCATATACAATATAAGAAGCTCGTGGATCCCCATCACGTGGTTGTCCCACACTTCCAGGATTACAAATAATTCGATTATTCTTTTCTATTTTAAACGGAATATGTGTGTGACCTAGGAACAATATATCAACCTCTATTAGCTTCATAAATTCAAAAGTGGAGTTAAGATCCGCCTCATTTTCTTGAAAAATATATTGATCTAGGGGATATTCAGGCCCTCCGTGAATGCACATGATCTTCTTATTTTCTAATTTCTCGGTATGCATTATTGGTAGAGCATGTAAAATTCTTCGTTCTCGAATTGATAAGTTCTGATTAGTCCAATCAAGTGGTTGAAGTGAATCAGGACGGTAATAATCTGGAACGACACCTAGGGCTGCTGCATGATCGTGGTTTCCCTTTATCACAACGTCACATTTTGCTAAAGTAAGATGAATTACAGGAATGGGCTGTGTATAATATCCAACAAGGTCTCCAAGACAGAGAATTTTAACTATTTTAACTTCTTTAAGGGAATGGATATCTGTAAGCACTGCTCTTAAAGCATTAAGATTTGCATGTATATCTGAGATTACAGCAATAACGGATATCATTCAAATACCTTATTATGCAATTATGGGAAGGGGGTTAATAAAACAATTAAAATAGGAATTCTCAACGACCTTTAAGAAAGCTTGCTTCTTTTATCGTATTAACTAAATAGGGAATATCTGGTTAAAAAGAGAATTTTTTCGTTATAATTTGACACGAAAATGAAATTCCACAGATGAAAAATCTCAAAAAACCTTACAATAGAATTTTAGCACTTTACCTAATCTTAATATACTTGAGTTAGAGATTTCTCAAAATGATCAATATGTCGAAAAATAAAATCAGTTTATCTATTCCATTCATTACCATTTTTCTTATTTTATTTCCAACCATTACATCACAAGCTGGGTGTACTATTCCTGAAATACAAATTGAGTACATTTCTACTAATGAACCTGTGATAACAACCTTTAATCGATATATTCCTGACGGCAATTGTTCAGTGCTTGTTGCAATAGATACAAATCTATTAGGAGAGAATAATTATTTCAGCTCTGAATTTATGGTACAACAAATTATTAAACGTTGGCTTAAGCCTTTTGAAGACAATTTTGATCTAAACTTTCATTTAAAGAATGTTACAACCTTCACTCCAGAAGAAAATGACAGTCTCGATGTTAGCATGCAGAAAGTCCCAGAAGAAATCTCATGGAAACTTGCAGTTGGAATCAATGATGAGAATGTTGAAGGAAATAGTTATGATTGGCTATTCATTTATCAAGAGAATTATCTCGGAGGGAGAAATCAAGCAAATGCTATCAACGGGAATGTACTTATTATCGCTCATAATCAACCAGTATTTGATAGACAATTGATTTTTCTTCATGAAATTGGACACATATTTGGTGGAGTTCACGATGATACTGGTGAAGTAAACCCAGATTGGTATCAAGGGGAGGAATACAGCATTATGGATTATATGGATTTAATCGACTTAGAAGATAGCTGGGATGGAAGGTCGTTACCTTTGGATAAACACAATTATGAGATTATCAATTCGACGAAATTCCGGTTTGATCAAAAAGATCCTGAACTAGATGGCTTACCAAATTATTTTGAATATCGCTATGGATTTGATCCGACAGTTAATGATTCACAGAACGATTATGATAACGATGGGCTTTCGAATTTAGAGGAGTATGAATATGGTACGAATCCCATTGATAAGGACACTGATCAAGATGGTTTTTCGGACTGGGCTGAAAAATTTCTAAACAGCTCACCATTAAATCCTTTAGAGGCCCCCGAGGTCAACGTACCTATTATTATACCTTGGACTAAACAAAAAACCTTTACTGAGAAAGAGATAGTTAATCTTTCGTGGCGGGGTATTTCTTCTAATCCTAATTATTATGAGATATTTCAAAATGACAGTTTGCTCATCCATCACTACTGGGAAACTGAATTAATCCAATATCAACTTGAGAATTCCACCCCAGGATTCTGGAAATATACCTGTCAAGTAGTGGACATTGATGGGGATACTTCTAAATCCGAAATTCTCTTACAAATTCGTAGTGTGAAAAAAACGACTACAGCTCTTCTTGCGCCTCTCATTTGTTTAATAGGCATCGGTATTAGAAAAAAGAAAACAAAGAAACATTCTAAATACATTCTTTGAGTATTTAGCAAACTTCACAAGATTAAACAAAATGAATAACCTTCATGTTTCCTTCTAGCTCCATATCAAATCTTTTCCAAGCATTCCCTATTCCTATTATAGCTAGGAGAAATCGGACTTCCGCATCATTATCATCTGCTACCCTGA
>JBHLPG010000275.1:0-5372 GCA_048939725.1 Promethearchaeota archaeon
GGCATAACTCTCGGACTAGGATTTCGTATCTTTGTTTGAATGTCGTCCCTCTCCTGCATCTTAAGAAGTAGGAATTTTCAATGTTTTTTCTTCTGTAATTGATTAGCGATTGGTTTACGTTCTAAGGATTGCTTTTTCTTCCTCTTTCCCAGTTTGAGAACACCCCGTTTTTCTGCAAGATTCAGTATGTTTTCACTGAGAAGTGAAAAAGCATCATGAATCTTCACTCCTGTTTTAGCAGAAGTTTCAATATAGTGACACGCAAATCCTTCTGGAGATGTTAGTTTGGTGAGTTTTTCTGCCATCATTCTTCCTTGATCAGGGCTGATTGTTTCATTCTCTGCCTCACGTAAATCTATCTTATTAGCGACTAAAATGACTGGTATTTTACCTTGACCATTATATCCCCAGAGCTCTTTTATCCACTTTGGGATATTATAAAATGAATCAGGTCTTGTCACATCGAATACGAGAAGTGCACCTTTTGCTGCCCTGTAATAAACATTTCTAACTCCATCGAAGCGATCCTGGCCCGCGAGATCCCAAATTTGGTACCTTAATTTCTTTCCATTTATGATATCATCCTGCATGGCAAAATCTGCACCAATAGTCATTACATATTGAGATTCAAAACCATGTCCAAGGTAATTTTCTCGAATGGCTGTTTTACCGACCCCACCATCGCCAATAAGCACAATTTTTAGGACGATCAAGTATTTAGTTTCCCTAGTTATGTTTCTTCAATCCATCTCAGGAGAGCTTAATCATAACATTATCTGAATAATTTGTTCGGATATCCAGATCCTCTATCCCTATCCTTATGAATTGATATGTAATCTCTTAAAATCTGTTTATGACTTGAATATCACTTCTTTCATTTGGGTTTTGCCATTCGGTTTCTTTTCTCGTTAAAGTACAACACGTAGTTCTGGCCTAGAATCTTTTCAATCCTTTTGTGATATTCAGGATTTCTTTCTTTTAACCAGCGAAGACCGTGTTTAATTGTCCATACAAGATAGTAATTTTCCTCTCCTAATTCTTGTTTTGACTTTGACGCTAAATTATCGGTTACTTGTATGTTGGCGGACCCAATCCAATTTTCTGCTAAGTCTAATATCTTTGTTGGCATGTATTTAGATAAATCTTTGATATTATTTCCAACAGATTTACGAACATATTCTGATTTGTTTGCATTGAACCGAGTTAAGAGATCAATTATTGGGTCATTCTTTTCAGGATCTCTCAACCACCTAATATCAGCCATAGGTCTTATACTCTCAGTTACCAGTCTTCTAACATTCTCATTCGGATTGTTGTTCAACCAATCTTTCAGAATTTTTAATGTCAACAAGGGGAAAGTCCTTAAACCTTCTCTAATCGTGTAAGTAGAAATTTCTCTGATTTCCCAGTCCGAATGATTCGCATAATTGGTTTTAATATGGGCGAGTCCTTTTTCAAGAGTCTTCTCAGAGAGTGTTGATGATTTCGCTAAGAGAATAAGGGCAAAATTTCTTAGAAAGGTGTCATCGTTTGATTCAGCAAAATTAAAGATATTATTACAATATTCAATGAAGTCAAAACTTGATCTGTCTTCTAAAAGATTGTAACAACCTTCGGCAATATTTTTTGTGATATATACACGGCCTTTTCCTATCCTCTCTTTCTGAGGAATAAGCTCGTATTCTTTTGCGATAAAACGGCTAATCTGATTAAAAACCTGCTCAGTACCACCAGATTGCCATAACTCATTTTCATTCCAGAATTTCCGAGTTCTTTCAATGATTGCACTTTTAGAACTTATTGATGGCGTGTGTATCACACTCAATTCATTTTTGTTGAATTCTGGTTATATCAATTTCTCAAGGAATTAGAATTAGATTTATAATATTAGTAGAAAAAAGTCCTTTGATTTTGATGAGTTCGAATTGTATCTGTCCCTATTGTGGAAAAGAGCACTTTTTTGAAAAAAATGTCCTTGAGAACGGCAGCAATAATCGGGTTGCACTATTCATTGATGGAGGGAATTTGTATCATGCTGCTAAAAGTTTGGGGTTTAAGATCGATTTCCTACGTTTGAAAGAGTACTTTGTTACCAATGAATTGAGGTTATTTCAAGCTTTTTATTATTCTGCTTACGATCCCTCTCAAGGTTTCATTATGAAAATTATTGATTGGCTGAGGTTTAACGGATTCTCTGTTGTAACCAAAGAGGTAAAAAAAATTGCTCATTCATTTATAAAAGGAAATATGGACGTAGAACTGGTTGTTGATATGTTACTCAATATGGATCAGTATGATATAGCTATTCTGTTTTCTGGGGACGGTGATTTTACTAGATGTGTTTCGGAACTTCAAAAGCGAGGTAAACTCGTCTATGTAGTAAGTACTGAGAAATCTGATCCCCCTTTATTAGCTCACGAACTGAAAGCTCAAGTAGATGAATTTATTGAGTTAGCTGATATTATTCCTCTAATTAATCAAGATTAAGCTATTTTATAATCCATATAGTTAACGAGATTAACAATACTACTGGTAAAAAGATTTTCCTTTTACAGTAACGCTGATAATGTTTCTGAAACC
Source organism: Promethearchaeota archaeon (assembly GCA_048939725.1). Lineage (GTDB taxonomy): Archaea > Asgardarchaeota > Heimdallarchaeia > Hodarchaeales > Hodarchaeaceae > Hodarchaeum. Next base: position 2,581 of record JBHLPG010000275.1, read on the forward strand.
ACTAGAGGTTTCTCTTCAACCTCTAAAAAGTCCACTGAACAAAGTGATTTTCAAAATTTTTCCCTAAAGGTTCTCACAATCATTACGACAATAATTATTAGCAGATATAAGCGAAGGAAGACATAAGACATCAAGTTTTCAATAGAATTTTATTGCTGAAATCCGTTACAGTTGTGTTTTTAAAGGAGTGTGCCGCTTATTTAATCAAGAGTAGAAAATTAATGTCCAAAAGCAATGACCTAAAAGAAAGTAGTGAGATAATCAGTATTCATCTATCCGAAATTCCTGAACAGAAGATCCCCAAAATAATTGAAGAATTAATGGATTTATTAGGGAAATACAAAGCAAAACGCAATCTCTGGGAAGTTAAACTTAAAACACGTTCGTATGACGATCCACGAAAACCTGATCTATATGCTATTATTGCAAGATTAGCCACGTTAGATATGATGGTTGTTGATTTGGAGAGGTTAGTGAGTCTTTTAACCAATATGACAAAATTCATTTAATGAAACACAGTTCTATTATCCTCAAAGCTAGTCATTATTAACAATGGTTAATTTACTAGACTCGAAGAAAAATGAAGTATTCGTACAAAATACTTAGTATTAATGGTATAGATCTCAATTTGCATATTACATTCATTGGATTATTTGTACTCTTGTTCCTAGTGAGTTTTCCTCAAATATACTCTGTAATTCTCTTTGGCTTGCTCTTTCTTTCTGTCACGGTACATGAATTAGCTCATTCCCTCTTAGCAAAGCGTAATAATTTACCTGTAAATAAAATCATCCTTTATCCCATTGGAGGAGCTGCCCAAATCGAGGATATTCCAGATAATCCTTCTATTGAACTACAAGTTGCTGCAATTGGTCCTTTAACAAGTTTGATTATCGGAATCGTTTCTCTCGCAATTCATCTAATATTTCCACTTCAAATATCAGCAACACCCCTTTTCATTGGGACTGGATTTCTCTTCTACGATATTGGATCCTTGAATATCATCCTAGCGATTTTCAATCTAATTCCCGCATTTCCGATGGATGGTGGGCGTGTACTTAGAGCATCGCTTACAATGTGGAAAAAGGATCTGATAGAAGCTACACAAACTGCAGCTAGTATAGGTAGATTCTTTGCATTAATTATGATAGCAATTGGGTTCCTTAATAATTTGTGGTTAATAATCATTGGATTCTTTATTTATTGGGGAGCTGCACAAGAATTACAAGGAACAAAATTGACCACCTTGCTGAAACCGATACGCGTAGGAGATGTCATGCTTCCTATGAACAGCGTGATGACAATAGCTCCTACAATTCCAGTCAATCAAGCCCTTGAAATGATGTTCCACAATCGTGTTAATGATCTGATTGTCTGTCAGAATGGTGAATTGCTAGGAGTCGTTACATGGAACGAAATTGTGAAAATTACTCCAGAAGACAGATCAAACGCTATTGTAGCCGATCTAATGGTAAAAACTATATCTATCCTACCTAACTGGTCAGTGTTTGACGCGTATAAGATTATGGCAAAAGAAAAGACTCAAATACTTCCCGTAATTGATAATACCGCCCCTTGTAACATCATGGGCGTAATCACCAGTCAATCAATTGCATATGGACTTGCGATTGCACAAAACTTTAAAAATCAAGGCATTGAGTATCACTAGAGCTGAAGGTTTTACTAATGGTAGATTATGAAATAAGTGCAGTTTTGGATGAAGAATACGATATAGCTGTTTCCAAGACTGTTAATGCACTGAAACAGGAGGGCTTCGGCGTTTTGACAGAGATTGATGTGAAACAGACCCTGAAAACGAAATTAAATGTTGATTTTGAGCGTTATGTAATCTTGGGAGCTTGTAATCCTCCTTTTGCTAATAAGGCCCTTGAAGTAGAACGGGAAATTGGCCTTCTATTACCTTGTAACGTCTTTGTTCAAGAATTAGGGGAGGGGAGAACTAAAGTCGCTGCTATTGACCCTGAAAAGATGTTCAAGATTATTGGGAATCCTCAATTGGAATCAGTTGCAAAAGAAGTGAAGATCAAGCTACAACGGGTTATAAACTCCCTTCTAAATTAAAAGAGGAGTTATTTTTTCTCCAAAATACACTTCTTTCTCTCCACTTCTCCTCCAGAGGAGAAAAATTTTTGGTAAAGCTTTACGAATCAGCTATTAATTCTTATCTAGAATCTAAAAAGTTGAAAATTTGATGTAATATTTCAATGATTCTTCTCTATAATCGCTATTATTCACTTCAATAATATTCTCATATGAAAATATTCTTTTATAAAGGATATTTTTCCATTTCATATTGTCTGACGAATTCCTTGAAACCAAATGCTGAGAGAAAATTCAATGTTTGTTCTGAACGTTTATCTACATTGATAGCTGTAAGTTTATTACTAAAAGTGGTGAGTTTATTAAACAGGTATTTCCCACATCCTTTTCTTCTCTCACTTTTTTTAACTGCAAATTGAGAAATATAGCCCGTTTTGGGGTTGAATATCACATAACCAACTAACCTCCCTTCTTTATAAACTCCCATGAATTGAAAATCTTCTGTACTTCTCATTACAGTTGAGATTGAGTGTTCCCAAGACGGCTGAAAATCCCAAAAACTTTGTACGAAATCCCAATCAATATTAGTAACACAATCAACCTTAATTTCAAGCTGGTCATTATCTCCGCTAGCTTCAAGAATTACTGCTTCTGGATTATAATCAAAACCGATTAATTCTCGTTTTTCTTTGAAACCAACTCTTTTATAAGCTTTAATTGCTTTATCATTT
>JBHLPG010000276.1:0-5367 GCA_048939725.1 Promethearchaeota archaeon
GAAGAAGATTGTGATGTCGCTTTATTTCTGGGGTATCATGCGAAATTTGGTACTGCAAAATCAACATGGGATCACACATATTCAGGGAGGAGTATTCACGAGTTTGCTATCAACGGAGTTCCTATGAGCGAATTTCTCCTGAACTCTTATGCTGCTGGATTTTACAACGTCCCAGTTATTCTGGTTGCTGGAGATGCCCAACTTTTAAAGGACGATGTGGAACAGAACACCCCATGGGCAGAATCTGTCGTTTTTAAGCAGTCGTTAAGTAGAGTATCAGCAAAAAGCCCAAGCATGATTAAAATTGAAGCAGATTTGCGGGAGTCTATTAAAAAATCAGTAATTAACTTTAAAGAAAACAAAGTTCAACCCTTAAGGACCGAAGAACCAGTGAAAGCTAGTATTAGCTTCACTGCAAGTCAATATGCGGACATTGCTGAATTACTACCTATCGTTGAAAGAACTGATGGATTAACTGTAGGATTCCAAGCAAAGAATGTTATTGACGCATATAAGATATTTCAAGTCTTAGTGTATGCATCATCAGGTGTCGCAGGTCTACTTGAATGGTTACAGTAGGATCGAAACAATGAAGGTAAAAAATGCTATAGTTCGTGAACCAGGGGCTAAATTTTCTCAGTGCATCTCCTCTCATCCACTCCACCATGAAATCAATATTGCTAATGCAAAAAAACAGCATTCAGCGTATTGTATCGCGTTGAAAGAACTAGGACTTGATGTTTTTCACTTACCAATAGACAATGAACACCCTGACTCATGTTTTGTTGAGGATTGTGCAGTTATTCACAATAACAAAGCATTGATTTCCCGTATGGGAGCTGAGGCTCGACGTGGAGAAGAAGTAGAAGTGGAAAAAGCATTAAATGACTTCATGGAAACCAGAAGGATCATCACTCCAGGAACAATTGAGGGGGGCGATATTATTCATCTCCCAAATCATTTAATCTGTGGGATCACTCAACGTACTAATGAAGAGGGTGTGGACCAGTTAAAAGAATGGCTCAATGTTACAGTAGGGATGTATCATGATCCAAATATTGTACATTTGAAAAGTTATGTCACCTATCTTGGAGGCGATTATTTTATTGCCACTAAAAGTCACATAAATCATCCCACTCTCAAAAATTTCAAGATTCTTGTGGTTGATGATAATGAAAGATATGCTGCGAATACACTAGCAATAGAAAAAACTGTACTAATACCCAAAGGGTTTTCCAAGACTTTAGCAATGTTGAGTGACGCAGGTTTTGAAGTGATTCCCTTAGACATGAGAGAATTTCAAATATGTGAAGGAGCATTAACCTGTCTTTCCTTACTCTTTTAGACCAAAGAATATGAGATTCTCATAACTGATTGTTGAATGGTTTTATTATGATAATTGGAAGAAACGTTATATTGAGAGGATTAGAGCTGAAGGATGTTAATGAATTATCTCTTTACTGGAATGACATCCAATTCATGAATTTTAGTGGCCGAATAACTCCGATGTCACAAGAAGAAGGAAAAGAATGGATCCGTAACACCTGGAATGAGAGAAAACAAGGAGAAAAATATCACTTTGCAATAATTACAAAAAAAGAGGGAAAACACATCGGAAATATTAGGTTGAAAATTCTTAATGAGGTGAGTCGAAGAGCAGACATTGGTCTTGGGATTTTTAATCCTAAATACCGAAACAAAGGATTAGGAACCGAAGCTTTGGAATTAATTATTGACTTCGGTTTTAAAACACTCAATTTACTAAGTCTGGAGCTAAGAGTATTCTCTAACAATCATCGAGCTATAGCTGTTTACAAAAAACTTGGTTTTCGGGAGATAGGACTTCGTAGGAAAGCCGATTTCATTGAGGGTGAATTTTTGGATGACCTAATGATGGACTTACTAGTAGAAGAATGGGAGAATAGAATCGAAGCTTGAGCGTTACTGTTTCTTAATCGCTTCATTAATCATTCTCTTTCTTTCTTCTAAGAGTTCTTTCCTGGTTACTTCTACATTTTTGTTTAAATCAGTAAATTGGTTGTTGATAGCCCTCAAGTTATTCTCCAGCCAATGATTTGCGTTGGAAGCATCATGTAGAGCTTGTCGAACTGATTCCATTGATCTATGAATCTTATCTCGTGCTGCAATATCTGAAAAGATATTATCCATGAATCCGTCCCAAAAGAAAGACATTTCTTCAACATAAGCACTACTCAACGACCCTCTAATCTCTGGATATTCCTGAATCGCTCTTTGAATGTTATTATGTGCGCTATGAACAGAATTTCTGGCTTCAGACATTCTAGAATGCTTCATTGAATCAACGATTAGTCCACCTCCAAGAAGGTCCCACGTTGAGAAACCAGAAGCACTTCGGAGAGATTCCAAAGCTCTATTCATATCTGTGATTGCATGTTCAAGGTGATTTTTAGCACGAAATACACGGGAACGATTATTCGTAATTGGTCCAATTTGGTCCTCAAGCGCAACTAATCGTTGCTCAACTGCATCTTCTATCGGATCAGGAACTCCTTCGCATACTTGATTTATCAGAGTTTCAAGTTCTTTATCTAGGTTAGTTTTAGTATTTAGGAGCTCCTCTAATTCATTTACCTGAGCCTGTGTTTGTGATATAACATCTTGCAGTTGTTGGTATTCTCGTTTCGCAGCCTCCTCCTTATTTAAGACAGTAAGATATTCCACCTTTTCTTTTTCTAATTGTTGATCCTTGGTTCCTTTCACTCTCGCCATTAACGAGGTCACACTTAGTTTTTCGAGTTTTTCGACATCTAAGTACTCTTTCTCACGTTGTTCTGAAAGGTTATTTAACCTTCTTTGTGCATCGTTGAAATTCTGTATCAAATTGTTCAGATAAGCTCTTTGTTGTTCTAGCTCGTTAGGTATGTTTCTCAGATTCTCTATTCTTTCCTCTAATTGAATGTATCTTGTCAGTGTATTTGTATCTAGCGCTATCTGCTTATTAATTTCTTCCTTGGCTTGTGATACGATGGTGCTTGTCCTTAGATTGAATCCACACTTATAACAGAATATATCTCCTACTTCTACAGTTTCTCCACAATTCTGGCATGTAACCATAACGATTCACCTAGGTTTAAAGATTAAAACCATGTCGTTTAAGGATAGACAAAACTGACTCTTTTTTCCAACTTCCTTGCGAGTATTTTCGACTTTGGTGTTCAGACCAGGAATACTTATCATAATCTATTGAATCTTTTCCTTTCTTTAAGGGAATCTTTGCTTGTAATTTGATGTAATATCCTTGGGTAATATATCCTTCATCCATACTCTTCATACATTCTTGGATTTCACTATCTGAGAGGTCATGGTAAGTATCTTCAAAAGCGGTATATTTAAGGGGATAACGTGGTCTTACATCCGTTTCTACACCATAATCAGGATATCCTAAGCACAGACCAACAACGGGGAAAACCCTTGAAGGAAGATTGAAGACTTCTTTTATAACGTCTGTTTGTAACGGTGCACCCCCTAATAGTACAGATCCGAGGCCAACTGCATCTGCAGTTAATATGATGTTCTCTGCCACTAAGGATGCGTCTTGGATACCTAACCATAAAAGCATACCATCATCGTAATCGTACTGATATTTCTTTTGGACGATTATTTTCTCAATTTTGCGGAAATCAACTAGAAATATCATTAAGAGCTGAGTAGTTGAATAGGCTCCAATTCTAAGCTTCTTCATCTTTTCTTTATCACGTGTATAGACAATACTATACAACTGAGCTGCAAAAGGCGCCTTAATCCCAGCTTCCAATATCTGATTAAGAACCTCGTCTGTAATGGGATTATCAACAAATTTCCGTATAGATCTTCGATTATTAATAACATCAAAGAGATCGGTACTTGGTTTATTTTGATTTGACATTGGTAATCATCAATAAATTCTACTTAAATTTTGACTCAAAATACTTTTTATTAGAGAATTCACACTAATCGACTCTTTATATATAGAAACAAGTGTAATAATAACTTCTACTGGATCAGCTAGTTGAGGGTTTTTCTTGTGCATTTATCTTTTGAATATCTTCCTCAATGAATCGTTTGGCGAATTTTGAATAGATAAAGGCTATTACAACAGAAATTACACCTAAAATTCCGAAACCAAGGATTTTGACTAAGTCGTCAGAGATCTGAGCAATATAGAATGCACTATATAATAGACAAAAGGTAATTATCAGAATTCCTAAAATCCGCCATTCTCTTTTATAAACCCAAAATCCGTATAAAATACATAAGAAAGCTGTTGCTGCTGTAGTGAAATAAATAAACTCAATCAATGAAGCAGTAAATATCCAAGCGATAAGTATAGAAGACAGTAAGCCGCTATCATTTATTATTGAATGAATAATTAATCTTGTTTCAATTACAAAATAAATAGCAATTACTAATGAGAGAATCATCATAGATAATACAATTTTAATTTTGAATATTTCTCCAATTTTTATGGCCAGTTGAGAGGTTAAGAAATAGAAACAAACTGGATTGATCAAGGCCATAATCCGAAAAGAATCTTGTGTCCATGTTTTTCGACCTTCAAATCTAAATTCCCATTTTGTTATTGAAGAGCTTAATATCGTTAATTTGCTTAATCTGATCAATAAACCATGTAAAATCAACTGTATTACAATGCCTATCAATAGATGGAAGTTATAATCAACAATATAACTAATAAGCAAAGGTAATCGTAAGATTAATCCATTCCCATATATAGTAAGGGTATTTGCTATGGCTACATGTGAATCGATCCCAAATACAGTTAATGCAAAAACCATTGGGAGTACAGCAATGGAATCAAAGATTAAAAATACTATAGTTGGGCTCAAATCAGTAGGGAAAAACATAAAGCAGAGAGTATTATTCACTAATCCCAAAAAACAAAGTAGGAGAAGGTTTCCTCCTATTATGTCTTTATTTGAAAATATAGAATATGGAGATATTGATTTTAGGATCGAAGCTGAAGTTGAGATCGAACTTAACTGCGTTTTACTTAAATAGATTCGAGCAAAAAGGTAAGCCAGGTTACAGGTCAAAAATACAAATTCGAGAACCCAGACTTCCTTTCCTTGGTTGTTATTCAGGTAAGTAAATTGAAAAAAAGTGAAAATTGATGTTGAAATGACAAGATAACTATCATATAAGTGATAAAGATGTCGTTGTGCAATTGAAAGTACTCCCAGGGAAAATGGAAATAGAAAATTAACTAGAAAGGTTGAAACTATGTTCCATTCACTTATTGTAATTGTAAACAACGTATTTCCCAATATCTGAAGTAACGCGATGCTTGGAATAAACATCAGAAGGTCAATACGTCCTGCTTCATCTTTT
>JBHLPG010000277.1:0-5363 GCA_048939725.1 Promethearchaeota archaeon
TGGTGCTGAATTAATATGCCCAATTGTACCAATGGGAAAAATAGAATCATAGATGATTTTACTTTGCTCTATGGCTGATTTCATCCCCAGAGGTCGGTATGGTTGAATGATAGAAGTATAAATGTTTATGGAGCGAATTGGTGCTCTGATTGTCGTCGTTCAAAAAAGTATCTGGGTGAGCAAAGGATCCAAATGGTTTAATGTAGAACTAGAAACACCTGAAGGAAAAGCCAGCTATGACTTTGTATTAGCTGTAAATGAGAAAATATCTGGGAAGCCAAAGCGAAAAATACCAGTAGTTGAAATCATTGAAAATAGTTCAAAAGATCTGTTAATTGAACCCAGTAATTATGAGTTAGCACAAAGACTTGGTTTGGCAACTAAAGTAACTAAGGACTTTTACCATGCAATTATAATTGGAGCTGGACCTGCAGGATTAACTGCTGCGATTTATCTTGCCCGAGACGGATATGATGTTCTTATAATCGAGATATCAACCGTTGGTGGCCAAGCTTTCATCACAAATAAATTAGATAACTTCCCTGGATTTCCTGAGGATATCACTGGGTCTGATTTTGCCAAGAATGTCAGAAGACAAGCAGAACGATTTGGTGTTGAGATTCTAGTTCCTGAGAAATCTATAAATATAAATCCCTGCCACGAAAACGGTACATTTGAAAAATGTACCTATAAGATTGTACGAACTAATAGTGGAAAAGAGTTCACTTGCCTAGTGGTATTAATAGCAACAGGGAGTAAGTATCGAGAATTATCAAATATCCCTGGTTATGATAATCTTCTCGGAATAAATGTGCACTATTGTGCGACCTGTGATGGGTTTTTCTATAAAGATAAACGCCTTTTTGTGATTGGAGGAGGCAATTCTGCTTTTGAGGAATCTCTCTTTCTTAAAAATCAATTTGCAAAGGAAGTCACGATATTGATTTGCGGCGATAAACCCAGTGCAACAAAATTATTACAAGAGAAGGTTCAAGAAGTAGATGGGATTAATGTTTGGTTAAACAGTGAAATCATTGAACTCATTGGTGAGAACGAACTAGAAAAGGTTGTTGTTAATCATAGAGACTGGGGAGAAGTGAAAGAATATCGACCTGATGGAATTTTTGTCTTTATTGGCCTTTCCCCAAACACTGAATTTGTAAAAGGATTGGATCTTGATGAATTAGATTTTATTATTACTGATGGAGAGCTTCAATCTTCTGCTCGGGGGATATTTGCGGCTGGAGATTGTCGCAAAGGATCGGTAAAACAAGCAGTAGCCTCTGCAGGAGAAGGGGCAACCGCAGCATTAATGATGAGGACCCATCTTGAAAAGAATTAAGGAAATCCTAAGTTTCATGATTGAGTTTAACTTTCTTGAGGAATTTCCCCAGACCGCTTGAGTGCCTGTTTTAATAATAGTGGGCCAAGAATTTCGGCTATTAGAACATTCACCGCTACAATATCTAGAATTAATATTGCCACTTCATCCATCCCAATTGCTATTAGTCGAGTAAAAGCTAGCGCTGCAAGTCCTAGACCCACACCCGCTTGAGAAAGTAAGGCGAGAGGTATATTATTTGTTATTTTCTCTGGCATTTTCGCTATATAAGCAGCACCGTAAGAACCAACTGTTTTTCCAGTTGTTCTCAAGATAAAATAGAGTAATATTATTATTAAGATAGGTGTGATTAATAATCCTAAATCCATTTCATAGCCTACCAATATAAAGAATAAAGCTATTATCGGTACTGATAATCGTTCTACCCCCCTTACACATTCTTTATTTTCACATCTAGCCATTGTAGTTAGTGTTAAACCAAAAATTATACAGCTCAAAATAACAGAGAGATGCAATAGCCCAGATAATGCAATACAAATTAAAACAGAAGGAAAAACGAACTCTGCTGACTGGTATGCTTCCACTCCTTCAATATGAAAAGGTTTCATTAGTAAGGCAAGGATAATTCCTAATATAACAGAACCGCCAAGTTCAATTATCAAGGGTATCAAAATCTCAATTAATGACAGGGCAACTCCAGAATACACAGACTCAGCAAAAGAAAGAGCTACACTGAAGAAAATAATTGTTAATATATCATCAAAAGCGATAAGAAATAGAATAGTTTGACTCAAAGAGCCATAGGATTTGTATTCACGAATCACTTCTGCTGTGGAAGCTGGAGCAGTAGCCATTGCGATTGTCCCTAATAAAATTCCAATAACAAGATCCTGAAGAACTATACCAATCACTAGGGTAACAATGACAAGAGTTCCAATTGTATTTCCAAGTAGTATCAGAACTAAGCCCCATGATGCGTCTCGTAGCTTCCAAGGGTCTAAGTGCGCTCCAATACTATAGCCAATAAACCCTAAAGCGCTTGTAGTGATAATATAATGAATTAATGGAGTAGGAGGCGTTGGAAAAGTAACAACTGAGAACGAAGAAGTGAAAAATGTGAGAAATTGGAGAAAAAAACCTCCAAAAATCAATCCCAGTACTTGAGGAATACCTCGTTTTTTTAGGATCCTTGCAACTATTAATGAAAATATTATGACCGTTCCTATCTCAAAAATAAAAATTAGAGCCTCCTCATATTCTGTCATAAGCTTGTTAAACCTCTTGAGTTTTTATATGGAGATATTTGTTCTAGGAAGTATTTATTTCTTTTTTGTATTTTCTAAAAATAATTTCTTCTTGAAACGAAACAATTCATGCCAAGCATTGAAATACCTACTGAAAACTTCATATTACTACTCCAGATGGTCTGCTTTCATTTTCAACCCATAAGGAAAAGTGAATTTTGACATAATTAGCAATCATTCCTATTAATTTATGGCATTATCTTGAAAAATTTCGTAATAAAAGTTTAGACCGAATGAGAAATGTCTCTTTAATGTCCAACATGGAGTAAGGTTCCAATTAATGGAATGAGGACTACTGGAACAGCAATAAGTAGCGGAACACCAAAAACAACAGCATAAATCACTTTGGGTTTAGCTTGGTATTTGATTCCCATAAAGAAAGCTGCAACAAGATAGGCTTTACTTAAAGCAAGAACTATTAGCCCTATACGAATCATAAATTGAAGATCTGCTTGCTCTTGAACACTTTCACTGAAAAAACTGAGCACTAGCTCTAGTATTGTAAAGAATGCAAGTAATAAAACTACATAGTTATATGGTTTCTTTTTCATCTGAGTTTCTTTTGATTCTTCTTGTATGACATCCATTAGATTTACCTCAATAGTACACCTGTTAAAGTATTCAAGTTTCTAGCTCGAAAGGATCCTCTCCAGCAAGTTCTTTTCGTATAAATAAGCTATAACAGATATTAAGAAGGAATACAGTTACCGAGAAAGCCATCAACAAAGCACCAATAGTTGCAATCATATGCCAAAAAGCATAGAGATCAACGTTGAGGAATGTGGAATAATCAAAATAGCGACGAGGCATACCAAGTAATCCCACAATCATCATTGCGAAGAATGTTATTATAACTCCAGTAATCCATGAAAAACAGTGAATCCATGCAAGTTTTTTCTCATACATTTTTCCTGTCATTTCGGGAAAGAAATTATAGAACCCACCCAAGATAGCAGTAACCGCTCCACCAATTATTATCAAGTGGAAATGGCCAACTACGAAGTATGTGTCGTGAACTACAATATCGATGGGAATGATGTTAAGCCAGACTCCAGTTATTCCCCCAATAACAAAACCTACAATAAAACCAACGGGAAATACGAGAGGAACTTCAAACTTTATTCTTCCTCCCCACATTGTAAGTAACCAATTAAATGTCTTAATTCCTGAAGGTACAGCAATGATAAATGTTAAGAAATTAAAGAAAGCTGTTGTGATGGCATCAGATGATGCGCCATAGATTGTGTATTGATGATGTCCCCAAACAAAAAAACCTAGTATTGTAATCATTATCATAGACCCAACCATGGATTTATATCCAAATATTTCGTTTCGTGAAAATTTAGAGACCAATAATGACATAATTCCAAAGGCTGGGAGTACCATGATATAAACAGCGGGATGAGAGTAGCTCCAAAATACATGTTGCCAGAGAAACGCTCCTGCACCATATCCGAGAGCTGAATAGAAAGTTGTCCCAAGAATTCTATCTGATAGCAGAAAAACCAGACCAGTGGTGATCAGAGGAATAGCCAAAAATTGCATAATAGCTGCTAAAAGAATCGACCAACTAAAAAGATCAAGTTCTAGCCATTTAAGTCCATCCCGTCTCATAGTAGTAATTGTAAGCATAAAATTAATTGAGGAAACTAGAGATGAAACACCAGCAATTAGAACTCCTACAATCCAAGTGTTTATTCCTATACCGAATCCTTCCAAAGAAAGCGGGGTATATAAGGTCCATCCAACAGATGTCTCCCCTAGGTAAAGTAAAATACTTGCGGGGAATAACATCCAGAAAGCAGCATTATTCCAGCGAGGCCAGTACATATCAGCAGCACCTATTAGTGTTGGTACAAGATAGTTACCAAAACCAACACCTAAAGGAAAAATAACAAGAAAGATCATTGTTGTTCCATGAGCAGTAAATATAATAGAATATAGCTCTTCATCCACAATAGTAGGACCAGGAAAAGCTAACTCTATCCGTATTATAAGAGCTAATAAACCTGAGATGACAAAATTGACCAGAGAGAACGCAATATATAGTTTCCCAATATCAACATGATTTGTTGTGCCAAATAACCGTTTTAAATTTGAATAGATAGGACTCTGTCTTTTAGTTAAATTTTCAGCCATTTTTTCTCACCATTATATTACTATGATCTTAGCTTTCATTGAATAATGCCCAAAACCACAATATTCAGCACAGTGAACCTCATATTCTCCTGGATCAGGAATTTGAATATAAATGATATTATATCGTCCTGGAATCATGTCTAGTTTGACCGAGAGTTCATGAACATAAAAACTATGGATTACATCTATGGAAGATATATTAAATTTGTAGAGTTTGTTCGTTTCTAGATATACAACTCCTTCTGTCCTAGTTCCATCTTCTCTGATAAACGTGAAATTGTACTTATAGGCAATGACTACAATTTCTTCATCATAGGTTTGATGTTCTGTAAGATAACTTTGAGTGACTGGTAGACTTGAAATAAAGAGAATGGAGACAATAATTGAAGCAAAAACTATCCAAATTACTTCTAAACGGATTTCGTTCTGAATCTTTTTTCGTGGTGACTTTGATGATTCCCGAAACCGAATTAAGATATAAATCATTAAGGTGAAAACAATTACTGTAATTAAAACTGAAAAAATAATAACAATAAACATCAATAACTGTACTTGGGGTGTATATGTTGATACTTGAG
>JBHLPG010000278.1:0-5341 GCA_048939725.1 Promethearchaeota archaeon
ATTAAGGTTTTATTCTGTTATTTCGCTGCTTGATATTAACTTCTTTGTGTTATTGCCTAGCTAGATAACTAACTCGTAACTTTCTTAAGAAATCTAATGAAAAGGGCAATAAATAATAACAATAATCCTAAAAGAGCTACAATTAGAATGATTGGAAATGGTTCTAACATGTTTCTACCAACAGGTTCATACTATTTTGTTATCCATTTAAGAAATCTCATAAGAATTACTACAAATAATCCAATGATGAATAATCCAAACACAATCAGAGATATTTGTAGCCAAATATCCATAACTTCCACCAAATAGTAATAAAATGTCTGCTTAATAGGGTTTTTGTTTCTTTTCTAATTGTTTATTCATTTCTTCTAATTTTGCTTCCATTCTTTCTAATCGAGTAGTTAAAACATTTTTAATTTCTTTCAATTCTAGTAGCATTTGGTCAGGAATGGATTGTATGGGTGCTTCCTCTTCTTTCGTAATAACTGTTCCGTAAGCTGCTTGGAATTGCCTTAATTGAGTCAAGATATAGTCTCTTACTTCGCGATAAACCTTTATTCCTTCTAATTTCTCTTCTGCAGTCTCATCCAGAGAATAACCTTTTCCACCAGCAGTTTGGATTTCAATTGTACCGATACCAAATAATCGGTCGAAGGGGCCTGTTTTCATATTAATATTCGTTACTGTTCGATAGGGAACATGTTTCTCAGATTTATTAATTATTCCTTTGTGAACCACGATTTCATGACCGTGAACGATGAATAACATAGATTTTACATATAATCGCATACCTACAAGATAAGCAATGGTGATTCCAAAACAAATTGCCATATAAATGACACCCATCCCGAAAAAAGCCTCGTATAATACAGTTCTTTGTGGATCTGGAAGTTCAGACCCTAACCAGAATCCAAAAAGAGCAAAGATAATCAACAATGTAGCCGTGAAAATGATGAATACTAAAATATACAACAAATAGTTTTTCCAGAGGAGATTCCTGCTGGGACGAATAATTCTCGGTTTTCCAGGTGGAGGAGGGATATCGGATCCCTTGATAATTTTAACTTCATTCATTCTTCTTTTCATCCATATTTTTTTCGATGATTTCCTCTATTGATTTCTTGAATTGACCTCTAATATCATGCGTGGTAGATTCTTTAAGTCCATGATCGGATTGTACTGTTCGTAATATTCTTGTACAATCCTCTTCACAATTTCTGTTACATAAATGATCTTGCCAAGGTAAGATGTTTTGATCCTTGACGGTGTAAAACAGGTATACCTCCCTATCGATCCTAAAGTCATGGCCAATAAGGATACCATTTCGCAAAAGAAGTTCAGCCTTGGCTTTTTCTCTCTCAATTTCCTCTTTTGTTTCTCCTTGAACAGAACGGTCCAAGCGTAGCGTATCAGCTAGGTCTTCGAGACCTTCTTTGATCTTTTTTAATCCTACCGATTTGAATTTTGATACTGTTCGTACGT
Organism: Promethearchaeota archaeon; assembly: GCA_048939725.1. Lineage (GTDB taxonomy): Archaea > Asgardarchaeota > Heimdallarchaeia > Hodarchaeales > Hodarchaeaceae > Hodarchaeum. The sequence goes on from JBHLPG010000278.1 coordinate 1,483, forward strand.
CTACTTTTTTATCAGATTTTCTCGTTTGTCTATCTTTTGCTTTTTCAAGGACCTCAGCAATCTCAACAAGACTACTCTGCGGATTCTGGAAGATTTCCTCTATAACGATGTTTTCTGAATCCGATAGCCGCTTGGTCATTTCTATAGTCTCATGTTACCAGTTTTACTTCATTACTATATTTTTGTATCATAGTATTTAAACCTTTCTAAAGCTCTTTTTTGTTAATTAATGTTCTAAAGATGCTTAAATTGGAATTCTTTTCGATTTTTTTTAATAAAGAAAGAATTGATATAGCTCTTCTTACTATAATGCTATAATTAGATTGGATTTGTTTATTTATTTGGAAATTTATCAATAGAAAAGTAATTTTGATTCACATCTTTCCAATATCAAAGGGTTTATATAGGTTACCAAAAAGTGGTAATGTAGAGAAATTAGTAACAAAGTAAAAAATGGAAGAGTTACTATTTTTGAAAGGAGCAGAAAAATTGCTTAATCAAGAAATAAACGAAAAAAATCAGATGAAAAAGGAAGAGAACATTGATCAGATTCAAGCTCTTCGTACTTTAGGAATTATTTGGCTCTGTTTAGGAGCCACTAATCCAGTGTTTTTTATACTCGGATTAGTGTTCTTAGCTACTTCTGTAGTACAATCTAACAAGATTTCGAATCAAGGAGGACTCGCATAATGGCTTGGATAGGTGCAGTCGCCGCTGCAGCAGCTTGTGCTCAAGATGGAAGAAGGCGCAAAAAACCAGGGAAATTAGTGTTTTTGATTACGATCTTCAGCCTCTTAATGGGCATTTTCGTACCTCTTGCAATAATCCTCGGAATGCATAGTGATGGGTCAATGACAATTTTTCCATTAATATTCATGTTCATCATCATGATTGGAGTGATTGTTTTAGTTGCAGCTGGTTTTACTGAAACTTTGGATGAAAGTGAAACCCTTGATGACTCTTCTAATAGATATGAGAGAGAAAAAACTTCCTATCATGCAAAACCTAGACCAAAGTCATTCTATTCCAGAAATGATGACCAATATTGGGGACCAGAACCTAAGTCGTCCTCATTTTTCTGTACAAATTGCGGAAATAGCTTAGAATCCGATGATCGGTTCTGTGCTTCCTGTGGATGGAGGGTAAATTAAAATCAAATTAAAGGTGTAAAAAATGCAATTACAAGAAATTATAACTGAAACAAAACAAAGAAAAAAGGTTCTTATCCGTACGGATAACCTTTCGAAGTATTACGGGAAAGATATCAAAGCTGTTGATGAGCTTAATCTTGAAATATTTGAAGGAGAAACATTTGGACTCCTCGGCCCGAATGGTGCGGGGAAAACCACTACTGTTCGTCTCTTGAACTGTATTCTGAAACCAACCAGTGGTACTGCTAATGTAAATGGTTACGACATTTCTAAAGACCCCACTCAGGTTAAAACCATCACTGGTCTACTAGCAGAGTCACCTGGACTATATGAAAAGCTAAGTGCATACGAGTTTCTCGAATTCATAGGAGCTCTCTACAATATCAAAGGGAAAATCTTGAAAGAACGCATTGAGGAACTTCTAAAGCTATTCGGTCTGACTGATAGGAAAGATCATCTCCTCGAAGGATTCAGTTCAGGAATGAAACAAAAGGTATTAATTGCCGCAGCGTTGATCCATGATCCTACAATAATCTACTTCGATGAACCTACAGCAGCTCTGGATCCCCGAGCGGCTCATATGGTTAAAGACTTGATAAAAGGCTTAGCAGATCAACTAGGAAGGACTATTATTGTATGTAGCCATATTCTTCCCCTAGTAGAGGAGCTTTGTGATCGAATCGGTATTATTAACCAAGGTAGGCTTGTTGCAGTGGGTACAATTGATGAGATCATTACTCAAGCAGGGACTAAAACATTAGAAGAAGCCTTTATCACCTTAACTGGTGGGGTTGATGAAAAAGAGCTCCTAGCTTGGAGGAACCACAGTTGATTTCTCTTCGAAACCCTACCTGGTTATCAATAGCAAAGACAGAATATCGTGTGACAACCAGTCGAATTCGTGAGATTCGATCCTACCTCCCCTATCTTTTAATTGGGGGATTAACAATCTATACACTATTCATTGCCCCCTCCATTATCGATGCATTTGTTGATGAATTACATGAATTATTACTAAGCGCAGTAGCAGTAGCTATCATTAATGTCCTCTTTTTCGTATTATTTGTCATGTTTGCTTCATTTCCAATATCATCGACTATCGCCGACATCAAAACCGAACACTTAGAGATCTATCTTTCATCCCCAGTACAACCGAGCGACATTTTGATCGGTGAATTCCTAGGGAAAATCCCCTTTTATGCAGTTTTTGCAGCTATCATTGGGGGAACCTTTACTGCCGCGCTCTTCCCACTTGGTTTAGACATCTTTCAAATTTTCATTATCGTAACTGTTTTCATTATTATCTTTTTATCCGCCACTTGGGTAGGAACAATGATCGCTGTTCTCCTACGGTCAGTTCTCATGAAATCAGCTCGAGGAAGAGACATTGGGAAAGGACTAGCAATAATAGTGATCCTACCGTTAGTCGCTGTCATATATCTATTGATAGGTGGGTATTATGAGGTCCTTAAAGACCCTCAAAACGCTAAACTTGTAAAAGACCTTTTCGCGTTCTTTCCTTGGGGATGGGGTTCGGAGATCATTGTTGCGTTCGCACAGAACCCTGGAGATATCTTACTTACCGAGTTCTCAACTATCCTGCAGTTCAGTGCCTTAATAGCTTTCTTGGGCGCTTCTCTATTAATTGGTGGGTTTTTAGCGAATCGGGTATATAACCTCGAACCAACCTCATTTTCTGCAGCTACCTCTAATCCTAATAGTTTGTTCTATAACTCCATCAGAAAGCTTGGTGGTGGTGGAACATCAGGTCTTCTTCTGTCTACAGGATTTAAAACCTATTTTCGTAAGGCAAAAAACATCGCTTGGATAATCTATAGCGTTGGCTTAATTGTAGTCATGAATGTCTTTTTAACCCAACCCGATGATCCTGAAAGTGCCTTTATTATGTCTTTGTTTATCGGGCCTCTCTTAGCAGCCTTTGTAACCTCCGACATCAGTCTTCAGGGAAAAGAAAACTTACTCCTGTATAAACAGACCCCAACACGAACTAGAAAATATCTGAGAATAAAACTGTTTCAATATTTTCTAACTATTCTCCCCATCGTTCTAGCTGTTGAAACAACCGTAAACTTGCTTGTCCCCAACATAACCTTAGAAATGCTCTTTCTCAATGTCATTTTGACTGTACTGATTGCTGCAGCAACAATAACCTTTACAATCGGGTTATTTATCGTAAATCCCGCTTTTCATGATAAGAGTGGTGAGTTCATGATCAATATCCAGATCTGTGTGTTTGGAGTGATGATTCCATTCTTTATCTTGTTAATCCTCTTAGATCAGATTCTTTGGGATTTATTTGCTATCGCAGATGCCCTTTATCCTGTGGCAGTAATCTACACAGCTTTACAGTGGGTCATGGGATTAACGATGCTCTCGCTTGGAGCAATAAAACTCAATAAGATGGAGTAGAATCCCCCTTTTCTCTCTTTTTTTGCGTTAAGGAAATGGTGAAATAGATGAATAAAAAATTAAGAATTATATTAGTCGGTTTCTTTACTCTCATGTTTATAGGCCAATTAATCCTTTGGATGTACTTTGATGCAAGGAATACCCAGTTGAATCAAGGAATGTCGATCTGGGGTGCAAATGTTGTATTCTGTGTAGCAGATGGGTACTCTGAAAGTGATTTTCAAGGCGTGAAGGAATATTTCGATAAATGGCATGGAAGTGTGACTGTGGCAGGATTA
>JBHLPG010000043.1:0-21576 GCA_048939725.1 Promethearchaeota archaeon
ATGATTGCATGATCCTTCTCTTTAAAAAATTGAAGATAAATTCTTCTTAATTCCTCGGACTCCACAGGAGATTCACATCACTATTTCAGGTTCATCAAGAACCCTTTGTCTAGATTTAATAAATTCTTGTCTCCGAATGTAAATGATCTCCGAATTTAAAGAAATATTGCGCAGAAATTCCTTTATTAGTAAATTAATCAAAATTTTTTTTTGTTATTCTTATTTATCTTAAGGTTCATGGTTGTAAAGATCAAATTCTTTTCTTTTTTATCCTTAAACCCTTTTGAGAGCCACCAAGAGTAGGATATACGAACAGCAAATATTTTATAATTGTTAATTAAAACTAATAATTGTTAATTAAGGAAATTAATCAGTAATTTTTTCGGAATATATGTTGAATTAGGTCATGAAGGCATTTGAATCATGGTGTTCTCTGTTGAAGCATTTAGTTTTGGTATTTTATTGGTTTTTATAGCATTATCCTGTGAATATATCGACTCAGCCCTAGGTGGGGGTTACGGGACTATTCTTGTCCCATTACTTCTTCTTTTAGGGTTTGAAAATGAAGTAATAATTCCCGCGATATTATTCACTGAAATTTGGTCTGGTTTTTTTTCTGCGATTCTCCATCACTTTGCGGGTAATGCAAATTTTGAAGCGAAAATCAACTTCAAGAACGGTAGTTTGAATGAATTTTTCTTTTTTTCTACTGATACAAAAATATCATTAATTCTATCTGGATGTGGAGTTATAGGAGGCGCAATAGCAGCTTTAATAGCACTAAATATCTCAAACATAATTGTCAAAACATATATTGGGATTCTAGTAATAATTATGGGATTACTTGTTTTTTTAAAGTTGAGATGGACTTTTTCTTGGTATAGAATATGGGGAATTGGTCTTCTAGCTGCTTTTAACAAAGGTCTAAGTGGTGGAGGATACGGTCCGTTAGTTTCTTCGGGACAAATCATTGTGAATCGAAACCCAAGAGAAGCAGTTGCCTCAACATCTTTGTCAGAGGCTGTAGTTTGTATTTCAGCACTTATAATCTATTTTGTTGCAGGGGGATCATTTTTGGCAGACAGTTTCACGGTGTATCTCCTGATAGGAGCGTTATCTTCAGTTCCTTTTGCCGTGCTTACAGTCAAGTACTTACCTATAGAAAAATTATCTTCACTCATGGGTTTTGTAACCATTGGGCTGGGGATATTAACCCTCCTTAAAACCTGGTTTTTGTAATTATAATTGTATTGAATTGAGATCAGAAAATCCATTTAATGAATTATTCATTATTCTTAGCTTTCTATCATTAATGAGAAAGGATCATGCAATCTGTCTCTCCATCTGTCATGCAATTCCCTTCAACTTGTCAATAATGGAAAATAAAGCATCAACAAAGGAATATGACTAATATTAGTAGTAGTAAAAACTTGAGGCTATAAAAGAAAAGCTCTTTATTTTTTTATCAACTTATTTATCTTACTATGTGCATAAGCCAAAGCTTAGCTTTAGCTTTGCGTTTAAATAAGGCCAAGCAGTTTTTATATTGTTGAAAGCTAGGATTTGAGCATGAACAGATATTGTGCATAGAAACTGGGCATAAATCCTCCTTATGGGTTTCTAAACTCCTTAAATAATCAAAATTTTCGTTTCGCGTGGACATTTATATCACCTTTTTCATGATGAGTAAGCAAAGACCCATTATCTTGTTCCAATGGGAGAATTTCATAATTGATTTTTATTGAACGCGTAATAACGATCTCTAATCAGGAATTTGATGATTTTTACATCATATTGAGTTCTGTACAAGAAGGACTTTGGAAATAGTATCGTTTAATGCATTATCAGGGAAACATTCAGAAAAACATGTACAATAGCTGCAATTTGGGTAGAAATCCTTACAGATTTTTTCTTTAATTTTCTCAGACTTTGCATACTTTTTCAATAATTTTTCACCTTCTTTCTTCTTTTGACCTTTTCAGGTCAGGTAATAATATGATATACGAGCTAATAAAATGGGAGTACAAAAACAGGAATTATTTTTAAAATAATAATTGTTTATTATTTCTCCTAACATACAATCATATTATCAATAGATAGATTGAGTGTACAATAATATTATACATTTTTTTTTGTTTTAATGATGTAAATGACACTTCTTCATCATAAAAAGAATATAATTAGCAATATCATAGAATTTCACCATTCATTATAGAAAGAGATAAATAATTGTTAATTAAAACTAATAATAGTTAATTATAATACAAAGTCCAGTTTTCAGGAGTATTTGTGACTTAATGAGTAAACTCTCATATGTTGAAGCTCTCCAAAAAGTCGTAGTTTCTTTTAATGTTGGTGAGGGAGAAATAAAAGTTTTAGAAAGATTATTGGAGGAAAATTATGATATTAAAAGAAGATACTTTGAGTTATGTTGGCCGAAATTGGAATATTCTGCTTCTAGTCGGAATAATGTACTTCTGCATAATAGCTTTTGCATTGACAACCCCTAGAGGATTCCCTGTACCACAATTAGAAGATACATTTTATCAATTTGGTCCGGCGTTTGTTGCCTTCATACTATTACTAATTATTGGTGGATATCTTATTTACCGAAATTACTTCAAACCCCTAACATTGAAAGGTGATGTTCATCATCAAGTTATTTGGGGTATTTCTTTCCTTATATATGCAATAACCTTTCTAGGCCTTTGTCTAGAAGCTTTGGCCTTTCTGTTTGCCGATATGAGTGATCCGATCCTATTTTTCATATGGAGAACTCCAATGATAATTTTTGTTTGTGGAATATGGATCGGGACTAGTCAGCTTTTTACTGATAATAGAAAAATAATCTATTCCTTCGCTTTCTTTATATTCTTTTTTGGAGAAATTTTGTTTTTTATTGGTTTAGTAATATTAAAAAACATCGAGCTAACAATGTTTGGCTTTTTATATTTGGAATTTATTCCAATGGCCTTTATTCTAGCATATCTCTGGTATTATTATGGTAAAGGTTCAACCTTAAGCTCGCCAAAGGTTTTAGCTTTAGGTTTCTTTTTACTTGGATTAGTTTATGCTACATGGTCACCTTGGCATTTTGAAGACCTAAAATACATTTACTACACTTTATTCAGTATTTATAATCTTGCTTTAACAATGATTCTTGTAGGATTTTATGCATTACCAAAGGAAACCCTAGCAAGGTTCTGATGCAATTAAAATATGTTAAAGATGGTAATATGACCCTAGAAAAGAAAAGGGTAAAATATAATCAGGTTAGGGCATCCTATCCAGAAAAGTTTGCTTCTGAAAATAGCATTTTTCAAAGAATTCATCGTGGCGATCGAATCTTCCTTCACACGGGATGTGGTGAACCCCAGTATCTAATTAAAACTTTAGTAGAATTTGTAAAAAAGAATCCCAAAGCCCTGTTTGATGCAGAAATATTTCATGTATGGACATTGGGAGTAGCACCATATGCAGACTCTCAGTTCAGTGAAAATTTCAGGCATAATTCATTTTTTATAGGTGATACTACTAGAAAAATTGTTAACAATGGTCTTGCTGATTATACACCAATATTCCTTTCTAAAACTCCTGGTGTTTTTTATTCTGGCCTTGTTCCTCTTGATGTTGCATTAATCCAATGTTCAGGCCCTGATGAGCACGGTTATCTTAACCTTGGGGTTTCAGTTGATATTGTAAAGGCTGCAATAGAGTCTGCTTCCTTAGTTATTGCCCAATTAAACACCTGGGTTCCACGAGTTCATGGAGATGGTTTCGTTCACATAGAGGATATCGATTATGTAATCCCATTTGATGAACCCATTTTAGAGTATGATCCTACTCCTAATAGTGATGCCTTGCATATAAAAGTCTCTACAAAAATTGGAAACTATGTTTCACGCCTTATTCAGGATGGTGATACAATTCAAGTTGGTTATGGGAGCATCCCCGATGCCGTAATGGCCAATCTTTCTGATAAAAAGTATCTCGGAGTTCACACAGAGTTAATATCTGATGGTCTTGTAGATTTGATGAAAAAAGGAGTTGTCGATAATTCTCAAAAGACGATTAATAGAGGTAAAACCATTGGCTCCTTTTGTATGGGAAAAAAAGAAACTTATGAGTTTTTAGATGATAATCCTTCTGTTGAGCTTAGACGGATAGATTATACCAATAATCCAATGGTAATAGCTCAACATAATAATATGACCGCCATTAATAGCGCTCTACAAATCGATCTCACAGGGCAAGCTTCTGCAGAATCGATTGGTAGTATTTTTTACAGTGGAATTGGAGGACAAGCTGATTTTATGAGAGGAGCAATGTTAGCTAAGGGGGGTAAGACAATTCTTACCCTTCAATCAACAGCTGAAAACGGGACAGTATCACGGATTGTACCATTTATAACAGAAGGAGGGGGTGTCACTCTGAATCGTGGGGATATCCACTATGTTGTAACTGAATATGGTATTGCTTACCTCCATGGAAAAAATATTCGTGAGAGGGCTATGCAACTTATTTCTATTGCACACCCTAAGTTTAGGCCGGAACTCATCAGGAAAGCCAAAAAATATAATCTTATCTATAAGGATCAGGCATTCATTCCAGGTAAAAAAGGAAATTATCCAGAGTACTTAGAGACTTGGAGAACAACGAAGGAAGGAGTTGAAATCTTGCTTAGACCTGTTAAAATAAGTGATGAACCCCTTCTAAAAGATTTTTTTTACGATTTATCAGATAAATCCTTGTATCGCCGATTTATGTCTGTAAGGAGGCATATGCCTCATAATCGTTTACAAGATTTCTGTATAATAGATTTTTCAAGAGAAATGATCTTAGTATCAGTCATTAAAAAAGATCCAATAGAAAAGATTGTAGGTGTTTCTCAATATACCATAAATCAATCTTCCCATTCCGCCGAGGCTGCTTTTATTATTAAAGATGAATTTCAAAACCAAGGCATCGGAACTGAGATGCTTAGTTATTTAACATATCTAGCGAAGAGTAGTGGGCTATTAGGTTTTACTGCTGAAGTATTAATAGAAAATAGTACGATGCTTCACTTATTTGAAAAAATGTTTCCTCAGCTGGATAAAAGGATAGTTCACGGTGTTTATCAACTTAAAATGAGTTTTATCAAAGATTAAAGGATAAAAATACTCAAATAATATGAGAAAGAGTAGTTTAATAAAAAAAGGCATTTTAGAGAGAATTGAAACCAAATCAATAAATAGAATGAGAAATAAAAATGGAAGAAATAAAAAATCTCGATTTAAATGGAGATTCTCTAGTCAAAAACCAGAAGATTGTCAATAAACTCAATCACGATAGGCAAACCATATTATATAGGGTTTTCCTCTATTTTTTTGATGAGATCAGAGGACATATTCCTTTATTTGTTTATCCATCTTTGCCAGTAAATGAGAATGAAAGACAAATACTCTCAGTTCATAGTATCTGGTGGCACCAAGATAAGTTCTTAACCCCTTTCAAGTTTAATTCTATAGATCTTGAAATAGGAGGTGTTATTTATTCCGCGACACTATTTCTTTGTCACACCCGTAGAACGAAAAGACGTTCTGGAATGGATTCATCTAAGTGGAAACCAGAAAGATTTGTTCTAATCATAAAAGTTCCTTCATCAGTCTCCATCAATACTAAAGAGATTTTGCATAAACTTAAAACAAGAATCCAGGGTGATGTTGGTGAAGATTTATGCTTCTTAGTAGAAGATTATCTAAGAAAAACAAATTCACAAGTTGATGAATTTTTAGAAAAGAAAGCCAATAGGATCCTCAAACAACTTGAATTTATATGTAAATCCAACTTGAATAAAAATGAAAACAAACCCATTACTCAACCAAAAAAGAAGATAAAATCAGGATTCTCTCAACTACCCGAGTTTAAAAAATTCCGAGTTTCAATTCCCAAATGGAAAAACAGTTAGGAGATTTAAAGATCTTATGATCAAATTATTAAAGGATGAAATCAACCTAAAATTACTGTTACTCCTTTGTGCTGGAGAAGGAGTAAGTATTAACGTTAGTGCTCTTTCTCAACAGCTCAATAAACATCGAAATACTGTTAAAGAGAGAATAAAGCACCTTTTTGAGTACAAAATTATTGATAAGCCATTATATCCTTTAACTTGGTTATTTAGAGAATACCCTTTATTGGTTATCTCAAAAGATAAGTTTTACAGGGATGAAGCAACCAAAAAATCTATAGAAAGTGATCCACATATCTTTGCAGCATTCTTCTTTCAAGAAGGGGTTTATAATACACTAACCATTCAATTTCATGAAGATCTCTTCTCATATGAAACTTGGTGTGACAGGATTTTAGAGGAGGAGAAAATTATCAAAGAAGAGGATCGCCATCCTCCTGATGCACTACTTTTCAGCACGAGACGTATCTTAAAGTATGATCCTTCAGCACCTTTTAGAATAATTAATCTAGGTTTCAAAAAAGGAATTATTAAGAAGATTAGAGATTATGAACTGGATTCATTATCATTAAGGATTTTAAGAATGGCTTTAACTGGAAAAGCGATTAGAACTAATGAAAATTTTTTAGCTCAAGCTCTAGGAGTAAATAGAAATACCATTATAAGAAGGATTCAAAACCTAAAGAAACAAAATATAATTGGAAATCCAATCTCACGATTCCCAAGAGTAATAGTTCCACCAGATTTCATGTTAATATTCTCTTTATTCGAAATTAGAAAAAAATGTGAAATAGTAGAGAGATTTATTAGAAATGATCCTCATGTTCCCCTCTTAATTAAAGCTAATGTCGGGAGATACAATTATTTCATTGCAAGTGCTTTTAGAACCATTGAAGATCACTTAGAATGGCAAGAAAATTATCATCAAAGGTTCCAAGCCTGTATAGATGGAATTAAGAATACCTATCTTTCCCCTGCAATGACCTTTTCTATCAAACAGAATTTTGTTTCTCTTGAACTCATAAAAAGGAAATTGGCATCTTTACAAGAATAAAATTGAGATATCACTAAAATAGTGTTAATAATATATTCTGGACAAGTGAAGAAGTTACAAACAAGTCAAATTTTTTTTTTTAATTATTCATATTATCGTATAAATGACATGTTTTTTGGTCTAATCTTTATACATTTTTTGTTCTATTCACTACTATTTTCTGCAAAAGCGACTTGAATTTTGTACACATGATTTATTATTACCTTTATTTCATGATTACCTGATCCTTCAGAACCAATTCGTGAGAATTGATTAGATGGAATGAGTAATGGCAAAAATGAGTGTTGATGAGCTTATTGCCAGAGCTGATCTTCCCAATCGGAAAGCTGAAATATGGCATCCATATTATAGGGGGAAAATTGAAGTAACATCTAAAGTTAAAATTGAAAATTTTGATGACTTCGCCGTTTGGTACACACCTGGAGTAGCAAGACCATGTAAACTCATTGAAAAGGAAATAAAATCACAAAATAAGGCAATATCAAACGAAGTATATAATTTAACAAACAAATGGAATAATGTTGCTGTAATATCAGATGGTAGTAGAGTTCTAGGGCTAGGTGATATAGGTCCAGAAGCTGCTATGCCTGTAATGGAAGGAAAAGCACTATTATTTAAATATCTGGGAGGAGTAGATGCTTTTCCAATCTGTTTAAACTGTCATGATCCTAATAATATCATTACAACTGTGAAATGCCTTCAACCTAGTTTTGGTGGAATAAATCTAGAAGACATTGCACAACCAAAATGTTTCAAAATTCTCGATGTCCTTCGACGATCCAAGGATATGCAAATACCTGTGTGGCATGATGATCAACAAGGAACAGCAACAATAGTACTCGCGGGTCTATTTAACGCCTTGAAAATTGTAAATAAAAAATTAAACGAAACTTTATTCTCTATGGTTGGATCAGGAGCAGCAAATATGGCAGTTGCAAGGGTTATGGTAGCTTCTGGGATCCCCAAAAGGAATATTATCATGATGGATTCTAAAGGAATATTAAACCCTGGAAGAAAGGATATTGAAGCCATTAAAAAGGAGTATAAATTAAAATGGGATATGTGCCTTAATTCTAATGGTGAGGGTAGAGAAGGAGATATTCTTGAAGGAATGAAAAATACTGACATGATAATAGCAGCTAGCAAACCTGGCCCTGGAACAATAAAACAAAAGCATATCAAAGCAATGGCTGCTGATCCAATAGTATTTGCTTGCGCAAATCCTGTACCTGAAATATGGCCTTGGGAAGCACTGGATGCTGGGGCCGTAATAGTAGCAACTGGGCGATCTGATTTCCCAAATCAAGTTAATAATAGTTTAGGATTTCCTGGAATTTTTCGGGGTACGCTTGATGTGATGGCGACGACCATAACAGATGAAATGTGTATTGCTGCTGCCAAGGAGTTAGCAAAAACTGCTGATGATAAGGGCTTAGCATTTGATTACATTATCCCCTCAATGGATGAGTGGGAGGTTTTTCCCCGAGAAGCAGTAGCTGTTGGGCAGCAAGCAATCAAAGAAGGTATTGCTAGACATAAATTGACCCGTCAAGAAGCATTTGAAAGAGCAGAGGCCCTCATTAAGCGAGCCAGAGAACAAACACATTCCTTGATGGATTTGGGATACATATTGAAAGCTCCCTCGGTAAATTGAAGGAATCAAAAAAGAATAATACATGAAACCCAAAAGTGATGATTTATGGCAAAAATAAATGTTGAAGAACTCCCTAAAGCTTTCGATTTTAAAGTAAATACAATGAAAACCTGTTTACCTTCAAATGGAACAGACCTTTCAACACCTTTAGCGGGTTCCTTTGAATATTGTTCCTATTTTGTTCTAGTAGATGCGAACCAACAAAAAATCATTACGTTCATCTTAAATGATGCCCAAACAGCTGCAAGAGGCGTGTGTGTTCTAACAGCTCAATTGATTATTGATCAAAAAGTTCAAACGATTATTACACCTGAAATTAATTCTGCAACCTTAAATATCCTGCAAAAAGCGGGAATAAGAATATATTTAGGTACTAATGGAACCCTTTGGGAAAACATTGATTTATTTCGCGATGGACGATTGGTTGAAGTAAAAATAGCTGATCTGGCGAAAGGGGTTTCAAAGAGGTAATTTGATTTCCGTTTAGGTGTTCAACATTATTCTAAAAAACACTTGTCTTTTATATTCTAGCTTTCAGAATTTTCAAACTGAATTAAATTGGTTAGCGCCTTTTAAGGGAAAATTCCTCTAAGCTGGATAGCTCGTGCAACTCTATGAACTGCCAAAGCCATTGCTGCTGTACGAAAGTCTTGTATGTTATATTTTTCTCTAATTTGATTGACCTCCGCAAAAGCTCCGATCAGAATTCTCTGTAGAGCTTTATTAACCTGATTTTCATCCCAAAAAAAATATTGAAGACCTTGCACCCACTCAAAATAGGAAACTGTTACTCCTCCAGCATTAGCTAGGATATCTGGTAAGATGACAACACCTTTCTCGTTGAGAATAGAATCCGCTAGTGGAGTAGTGGGGCCATTAGCTCCCTCTACTATGAGTTGTGCTTCAATTTCATCAGCATTTTCCCTAGTAATTTGATTTTGTGTAGCACATGGAGCAAGAATATCAACATCTAAAGCTAATAATTCTCTATTAGTAATTATTTCAGCGTTTGGGTAACCTTGAACTGTTCGATTAGGATTGTTTGCAACATAATCTAATATTTCTGGAATGTTTAGTCCATCAGGATTATAACAACCACTAAAAGCATCAGTTATAGCAACAATCTTTATATTATTTTGATATGCAATTTGGGCAAAATTCGATCCGACATTTCCAAATCCTTGAATAGCAATAGTAGCATCTTTAGAGCTTCGTTTTTGTTGTTTAAGAGCTTCTTCCATAACAATATGAACACCTCTACCAGTAGCTTCTAGTCTACCCAGACTTCCTCCAAGTTCCAATGGTTTACCTGTCACTATACCTAATTCAGTATGACCTCGAATCATACTATATGTATCCATGATCCAACCCATTATTTCGGGTGTTGTATTAATATCAGGAGCGGGAATATCTCTGTCTGGACCAATCATACCAATAACTGAATAAGTAAATCGTCGAGTAATACGCTTTAATTCATTCACACTGAGTTTGTACGGATCAACCACTACTCCTCCTTTTGCCCCCCCATACGGAATATTTACGATGGCAGTCTTATAGGTCATCCACGCAGCTAGTGCCTTAACTTCATCAAGATTAACATCTGCTGCATAACGAATGCCACCTTTACAAGGGCCACGAGAAGCATTATGCTGAACACGGTAACCCTCAAAAACTTCAATGCTCTCATCATCCATAGTAACAGGAAAAGAGGCAATTAAAATTTTTGCGGGCTTTTCAAGGATTTTTTGAACGTTTTTATCTAGATTAATTATTTCGGCTGTATTTCGTAATTGTATGAGTGCATTTTTCCATGGATTTAATTCATTTCCATTCAATTCTGTTCCTATTCCTTTTCTGATAATTTAAAGAGTTTTAGTTTTATTATAAATTACATCTGCATTTGTTTTGATATAATATTATAGTTTGGTGTTTTCATCACGCGATGTGATATGATTCCTTGAGAGTAGATTTATTACGCGAACATCCTTTAGTCTTGAGAAGGATAATATCTTTCACGGAGTATTATTCCAATTTTTTCTGTGATACTAAGAGAATAATGCTTGGATTTGAGATAAAATTGACTCTAATGCTTTCGTCCACTTTTTGTGTTCATGAAAAGAAAATTTATGTCTCCATCCTGCGTGTGTTGATTCTTCCCATTTGTTCTGAACAGAGCTTCCTAAACATGGTGGAATACTATAAATTGAGAAGAGGGGATTCTCCCAATTCAGAGGCATTTTAAAAATTCTTCTCATTTTTATAAGGGCTTTCCTAAGGTTCATTATCTCAGAAACCTGAAGATACCATTCAGGGGTAATACAATCGTCTAGTGGCCCTTCAAACCAATCTAATTCGAGTATTCTCGTTTTTTGGTTTGCCCATATTAATAAAACAGTTACATATTGGCTTTCTCTCCCATCCGAATTTTGACCAGTGATATTTAACCCAAGACCAATACAAGGAATTTCTTCAGGGATTAATGCGCTTTCCCATAATTGAATCATTGACTTCAGACATTCAGGGTCTGCATCTTTATCATTTTCATATTTAGGGAGAGAAATTATTCTCCGAGGGAGCCATCCAAGATTCTTCTCAATGAAAACTTGGGAAAAGTTTTTACGACCCGATATGTCGAATTTTTTCCGGGATTTGGGTACTTCAAGAAATATTGGGTGAAAATTGTGAACTGGAAATTCACCTGGGGTTGTACTCACTAAACTTAAGTTACTTGGAACTATTATAGAGTCAAAATCAATTAGATTTCTTAGATTACCCCAGATAAGAGAAGTTTCAATAGCTGAAAGAGTAAACAAATCCATTACCTTTAAATTTTTGTAGATGTTATTTTTAGGAAAGTAGAAGTTTAACCTCGTATTACCTGATTATTTAGTCAATTTTTACACCTTTATGTAATTAATTGAAGGTTGGAACGTAGAGGCCCTTTGTTCTTCGCCTTTTGATTATTTTTTCACTCAAGACCTTTTTTCTTGAAATATTTTTCCGAATGGCCTCAATAGAAACCTTACTTGATGTTTCAATTACACCATTATCTTCTGCTTTTTCAACAACTGCAATTCCTTCGTCGCTTCGAATAATTAAGGTATTCCAGTCGTTTTCTGCTCCCACAGAACCCACACTAATGTCTGCTAATTCCGATGTGAAGTTTATGCATAATTTACAGGCTTCAGGTACAATAGAATTAAATTCTTTGATAGGATACTGGAGTAATGTACCATCCTTTGTATTAATGACTAATTTTCCCTTATTAATGTCCATTTTTTTAATTTCATTAATTGAAACCTTGCTTTTCTCTTGAATTGCGGCTTTGAACTGCGGATAAGAGAAGTTCTCATAACAAAATACACCAATCAGAAAAAGATGAGCAGATTCTTGAGGTATTTTGTTGAGAAAATTGTACTGATATTTCCGAACTCCTGTAGTTTGACAACCTGTTCCGACAAAGATTAAATTCTTTTTTCCACGCAGAAGACTACGTATTTGATTAGAAAGAGGCAAACGGGAGTATATTGACCCAGTTGATGACAGTAATTCCTCTGGTTTTGAAGCGAAAAAAGGAGTTGGAATCCAAGCTTCTCCCTTCTTAGTTACTATTGCCCCTTTATATTTAGAATCAGACGAATTACCTGAAAGAGTATAAGTCAACAATGATGTTATTGTTCCTCCATTTTGTGCTCTAGCGAGAATCTCTTTATCTGTAGATCGTGCAGATAAAATTTTCCTATAAACCCCTAGGTCAGGATCAGACGCTTCTTTTCCAAAAAAAGCTAACTCAAGTTCTTTTTTGGAAAATGAGGTCATTGGACAGTTGTCATAACAACAACCAAGAGTACCGCAATTTTTAGCACCTTGGATTATAGCACATGACGAACCTTCCTTTAGAGAGGGTAAGTCTTTATATTCTATCTTATCACATAATAATCCACAGGATCCGCATAGGGAACAAAGGCCAGAGTCAATGACCTGTTTTTTTAAATTTACAAAACCTGGACTTTCTTCGATTAGTGGGGTAAACATTTACTATTACCTAATTTGTTATTAAAATACTAGTGATATTCTTCCCATATCTGAGGATATGGATGATCTAACCCTGCAAGTTTGACACCTGTAATTGCCGCAGCATCCAAACTTAGGGCCCTCAAATCTTCTTTTGAAAGATCTTTGATACTCTTATGCCCAGAAAGCATTGTAAATATTTTAATTTCATCTGTCATTGCCTTTAAGAAATTTGCAAGACGTTGTCCTGTTTTCTCTGGATCCAAACGAGCACGAAGTTCCGGTTTGTTTGTAGTGATGCCATACGGACAGATACCTTGATGACATGCCATACAAGCTCTGCATCCCATGGCAATTTCAGCGGCAGTACCAATACCAACAGCGTCAGCACCAAGCGCTAATGCTTTGAAAGCATCGGCACCACCACGGATACCACCTAATGCAATAAGTTTGATTTTTCGATAGAGTCCCATATCTTTTAGAGCCTGAACTGCAGGGGGGATACACGCAATCGTAGGAATTCCAGCATGTTGAGTTACAGACTCTGGAGATGCGCCAGTTCCACCAACCATTCCGTCAATAGATATAGCGTCAACTTTTAGTTCTGCAGCTATCTTTACATCATGATAGGGTCGACTAGGACCTAATTTTATTAGAATTGGTACTTTATAATCAGTAATGTCTCTGATGATCTCTATTTGTATTTTAAGATCTTCTGGACTTATTGTATCATAATATCTTGGTGGAGAAAGTGCGTCTGTACCGATAGGAATCCCCCTCACTCTCGCAACTTCTTCTACAACCTTTTTTCCAAGAAGATGTCCACCCATTCCAGGTTTAGCGCCTTGACCGATTTTAACTTCGATAGCATCAGCATTATGTAAAAAATCAAGATTAACTCCCCAACGTCCAGTTGACCACTGCACAGTCAAATATCCCCCATTACAGAAGTGAGGATTGCCTTTCCCAGAATTTTTAAGTTCCTCTATTGTATTATACCCATGTACAAGAGGATATTCTTCATGGACGGCTCCACCTTCACCTGTATTAGCAATAGTTCCCATTTTATAAGCTGCTATTGCTAACGACATCTTTGCTTCTTTTGACAAAGCACCAAAGGACATTGCACCAAAAACTATAGGGATTTTTAATTTAATGGGATATTTTACTGTTTCTTCTCCAATTACTACACTGACATCACAATCCTCACGATATTTATCTAGAGGAGGTGGTGAGGCTAATTGAGAGGGAATAATAACAAAATCATCAAAGTGCGGGATAATTCGAGCAGCTCCGAACCCTCTTAACAGATATTTTCCAGTTTGGGCCTGATGATGAATATGTTCAATTGTTTGAAAAGTCCAAAGAGATCGTGAGAAATATTCAGGTTCAGCAGGTTTTATGTGAGTTGCATTATTTGGACAGAACTCCATGCAGATCCTACAACCAACACATGCCATATCATTGACTATTTGAACCCTATTCCCATCATCTTTTTCATATACTTTATGAGGACATACTTCTACACAAGTACCACAATGGGTACATCTCTCATAATCAATATTTACACAATAAGCTCCTAGAATCGGCAAGATTTCTTACCCTCATTATTTCTTTAAATTTTTTTGGAATAGAATGGTTTATCGGTATCTGCAATGATTTTTGTAAACTCTTCTGGCTTTGCCTCGATTTTATAGTTATTAAAGAATTGTTGAAGAAAAGATATATCATCAGATGAAAGATCTTCAATTTTAGTGTTACTTCCAAGACTTTTCCATTCACCTCTGATGAAAATTCGGCCAGAAATCAAGAAATTACCGACTCTTTCACCAGCGTTTCCCAATAAAATGATATTACCTGCAAGCATATAGGTTCCAAGATCATTTCCCGTATTTTTTTCTACAAGAATTGAAGCTCCTTTATTCATTGTACCTAGAAAATCCCCACTATTTCCTGTAATGATTACTATTCCTCCATAACAATAAACGGCTGCACAATAACCAGCATTACCTTTGACAATAATTTCTCCATTAATCATATTATCTCCAATGTATTTCCCAACATTTCCTTCAATGATTATTTTAGCTCCCGAATTCAGCATACCGACGTAATCACCTACAGAACTTTTAATAATAACTTCCCCTTGTCTTAAACCTGAAGCAATGCCATTTAAAAGGTCACAATTAGTGACAGTGACCGTCTTATTCTCTTTAAGTATATTCTTAATTTCATGACTGATACTTCTTAATTTTAATCCAATAAAATCAGTCGCACTAACAGCTACTACATCCATTACATCCACCTCGTATTTTTTTTGTTTCACCATTCTTTTCCTGTTTAAATAAACCCATAAATCGATTTCTTGCTTCTTCAAGTCGATTTTCATCAGTGAGTGATTCGAGTGAATAGATCAACAGTGAATCAAAGGCTTGTGTACGCTTTCTACGTTGTTTTTCAGAAATGGCAGCTGAAATTGCATTAAGATCGGCCTCCTCTGTAATTTCAAGTAATCTCAGATTTATACAATTATTTAGGAAGCTATGGCCCTTCGCATTCCATGTAATTAAGCTTGCAAATCCTGCTTGAGAACCAGTCTGTCCAATTGAAATATCAGCCATATTAGCAATATAATCGGTACATCGCGCACAACCTTTTCTTAGATACTTCTGTTCTCCTTCTAGTGGGAATTTTACATTTTTTCCTGTGTTAAGCTTGATTTCAAGGTAATTACCTTGGGTAGAACTGGTGATACTTATAATTTCAGCAGGAGATACACCTAGATGGCTTGATAGATCTTCAAGAAGAGTAGTTTCATAATATCCTGAGCAAAATAACCCAATAACAATGCCAATAGACTTCCGTAGAATCGATAAACCTTCTAATTTTGATTCAGTAACTCTTCTGATGGCCTGAGCAACACACGGAGGTCCAACAATAGCAATTTGACGGAAGTTATTTTTTAAAATCTCATGATATAAGGTAGACAAAATTGGGTTCCACAATTTTTGGTTACCAGAAACCTCGTATAGTTCTTCAATTGAACTGACAACCTTAGAATATGGTTTCCCATTCCATCGATTAATATCCATAATTAGTGCAGCATCAATAAACCCATTCAGCAAACCTGCTGAAAGAAGATCAATAAGAATTTCATTAATGTGGTTGCTTGTGATATTACGTGTTGATTTTACTGATATGACATTATGTATTTCTCGATCTTCCCACTCCTTTAAGCGAGGACAACTTTCCATACACATTCCCTCGCAAAATGAACAGGTGTCAACATCAACAACCGATAAACCAACAGTTTTCATCTTATGTACAAAAACAGGATGTTGCATTTCTGTTTTGAACTCTAACCGTCCACGGGAGCAAGCAGCAACACACATACCACAACCGGCACATCGATCAACATTCCAAACTTCATTTTCTAATTTCAGTTGTTTAGACAACATGAATTTTACCTCTCACATGTCTTGTTTCTACATATAAGGATTCAAGAGGTCCAAGAGATTTGATTAATTCCGTAAATTCTGTTATCAATTGAGTAAAACGCTTTGCTTCGCTGGCTGAAATCCATTCAAGAGTCAGACGCCGTGAATCAATTCCTATTGAAGAAAGAGCTTTTTTCATTTTTTCAATACGATCTTTTGCGTATAAATTACCAGTGATATAGTGACAATCACCAGGGTGACAACCACTAACGAAAACACCATCAGCACCTTCCAGAAAAGCCCATAGTAAGAAGAAAGGATCAATTCGTCCACTACACATCACTCTGATTATGCGAATGTTAGAGGGATATTGAAAACGTGAAATTCCAGCAAGGTCAGCTCCAGCATAAGAGCACCAATTACAACAAAAACCGACAATTTTGGGTTCAGCATCAGGAAAGGATCCATGGAGGGCTTCAGAAATTTGGTTTAAAATCTGGAGATCAGTAAAACCTTGCATTGTTATTGCTTTTGCAGGGCAAGTGACAGCGCACACTCCACATCCTTTACATATAGCCTCATTTACATGGGAAATCAAATCTATTGGATGAAAGCTTATCGCGCCATATGGACATACGCTGCCACAGGTACCACATCCTACACATAAAGTAGGATCAACTGTAGCAATATTAGTTTCTGCAATAACTTGGCCTAATCGCATAGGAATTGAAGCGCGGGCAGCAGTTCCAGAAGCTTGACTAATTGAATCACTCACGTTTTTCGGTGAATGTGCGGTTCCACAAACATAAATCCCGTCAGTAGCAAAGTCTAGTGGACGGAGTTTTATATGAGCTTCTTGAAAAAATCCATCTGTTCCCAAAGGGACTTTGAAAAGTTGACTTAATTCCTTCGCGCTAGATGAATTCACAAGTGGAGTGCTTAATAATATTAAATCAGCTGGATAAGAATAATCTTCTCCCATAAATATGTTATGGAATGATATAGTGATTCCAGATTCACTAATTACTACATTGGGTTTGTTTTCCTCTTTATAACGTATGAAATACACCTGTGGAAGTTTTCGTACCTCACTATAATATTCTTCAGCAATTTTTTCAACTAATCGAATATCTTGATGCAGAATGTGAATATGAGCATTAGGATAGATTTCACTCAATCTTCGTGCAGTTTTTAAAATAGCTGCGCATCCAACTCTGCAACAATACGTTCGGTTACTGCTTTCTTTTTCTTTTGATCCTACGCAGCTTATCAGAAATATGTTTGTAATATTTTTCGGTAATTTTCTTTTCTTCTTAAGAGCTTTGTCAAATTCTAGTAATGTCATTATGTTTTTATGAAGAGAATAGCCATAATACCCTATTGGTTTGAATTCCTTGCCACCAGTCGCTATAATAACAGTTCCTACTTTGACTTTTTTGTTATGATCACCTGATAGAGTGACTTCAAAATTTCCGATAAATCCTCCAACATTTATAATAGTTGTATTTAGATATATACGAATTTTTGGGTTATTGGAGATAGTTTTAATCTTTTCTTTAAGAACATTCTCAGAAGATTCATTTGTAGGGAATAATGTAGTCATATCACGTAAAAGTCCTCCTAAGTATCTCTCTTTTTCTATTAAATGAACATTAAATCCCATTTTTGCGAGATCGTCAGCAGCAGTTAATCCTGCAATCCCTCCACCAATCACTAGAGCTTCTGGAATTACCTTTAGTCGTTTTCTTGCTAATGGTTTCGATAAACGGGCTTTTGCTATAGCCATTGCTGTAAGGTCTTTAGCTTTATCAGTTGCATTTTTCCATTCGTGGGAATGTACCCAGGAACACTGGTCACGTATATTTGCCATCTCAAAAAGAGATTCATTCAAACCCGCTTCTTTACAGGTTGTTCGAAATAATGATTCATGTGTTCTCGGTGAACATGACGCCACAACAATCCTATTTAGTTTATTATCCTGAATAGCTTTCTTTATTAGAGTTTGAGTGGCTTCTGAACAAGTAAAGAGGTTATTCGTGGCATATTTAACGTTGAGCTGTTGTTTAGCAAATTTTGTTACATCTTCAACATCAAGATAACCACCAATATTTCGTCCACAATGGCATATAAAAACTCCAATTCGGGGTTCCTCATCTCTTATATCTTGTAGTAAAATACCTGTCTCTTTCACTACTTCTTTATTGACCTCGAAATTACTTTCAGCTACTATAGCTAAAGCTTTCGAGGCAGCCCCGCTTGCTTGTGAAACTGAATCTGGAATATCTTTCGGACCAGCACTACACCCACAGAGATATATGCCATCAACAGTAGTTTCTAGTGGTGATGAAATAGCTTTTTCCTTAAAAAACCCATATTTATCAAGTTCCACTCCTAGGGTCTCTGCTAACTGTTTATTGCTTATTGGGGCTTTAAGAGCTGATGATAAAACTACTAAATCAACATCTAGTTCAGCAGCTTTCGCAGAAATAATATCTTCATAGTGTATGATTAGATTCTTATTATCAGTTTCATTGATTTCCGCTGGACGACTTCTTATATAATTGATCTCAGCTTCATATTTTCCTCGCTGATAATATTCCTCAAATCCTTTTCCATATGCTCGTAGATCCATGTAAAAAATGTATGTATTAATTTCAGGATGATGTTCTTTCGCTATCATTGCTTGTTTAGTTGCCCATATACAGCATACACGAGAACAATATGGTTGATTTATTGTAACATCACGAGAACCTACACACTGAATCCAAGCAATGTTTTTTGGGATCTTCCCATCTGAAAGACGACGAATTTGACCTTCTGTTGGTCCTGATGCAGAAAGTAATCGTTCAAATTGAGTTCCTGTAATTATATTAGGGTAAATACCATATCCTAAATTTCTTTTCACTGTGGGGTCAAATTCTTCAAACCCAGTGGCTACAATGATTGCATATACATTGATTTCACGTATTTTTGGTTTATCATTACGATTAATGGCACAAGGAACACAAACTAATTCACATAAACCACAATTTATACAATAATCCATATCAATTGTAGCAACATTTGGGACGGCTTGTGGAAAATAACGATAAATAGCTCCCCTTAGACTCAATTTATGATCGAATTCATTAGGAACTTTAACTGGACAAACCTCAAAACAATCCCCACAACCAGAACATTTTGACGTGTCAATGTAACGCGGTTTTTCTTCTATAGTGACTGTAAAGTTACCTATAGTTCCCTCCACCATAATTATATTAGCATAAGTGATTATTTCAATTTTTTCATTGCGCCCAACCTCAACCATTTTGGGAGCTTCAATACATATAGCACAATCATTTGTAGGGAGAGTTTTATCAAGTTTAGCCATCGCTCCTCCAATTGCTGGTGCATGGTCTACTAGATAAACTTGGATCATTTGGTTTGCAATATCGAGTGCAGCCTGCATACCTGCTATTCCTCCCCCAATAACTAGAATCCCGTTAACCACCTTCGTTTTTTCCAAGGTTTTTGTTGAGATAGAATTTAGTTTCTCTTGCATTTCAATACAACAACTTGAAAAATGCGTAGTAATAACTAAAGACAAATTTAATTGGTTAATCCACCTTTTTTCCATCTCTTATGATTTCAATGACATGTTTTACCACATCACATGGCTCAATATTGTTTTTAATAATTTTCACCCCCCTTTTATGCCGTATGATTGGAAAAACATCTGAAGAATTATGATAAATGGGTATAATCTCTAATCCAGAATTAAAAGCTAAATTTACTTCTTCACACATTTTTACTATGTTTCGTGATTCTTTTGAACAGAAAAAAACACAGACATCAATCAAGTTATTTGAGAAATTAAGACACCTACAAAGGCTATCTTCACTCTTATCAGTTTCACACAAAATAATTTTGTCAAAATCTGAATAAGTTTTGATTTCATCAACGAAATCGGGAACTCTCAAAGTTTGCTTATCATTCTCATCATAACTAATATACAGATTTAACATTTTTTTTACATCCTATGATTCATTCTCTAACGCGTCTAATACTCTTTGCTGAGCAAGTTCCTTTGCTATTATTCGTGGGCTAAGGCCAGAATCTATTGTTTTTTCAGTAATTAATTTAACATTCTTCTTGATTCTTGATTCTATCAATACAAAAGCTTCTGTTGCATCCATCTTTCTATATTCGGCGAAAGAACCGATAATCCCTCCAGCGTTGACTAGAATATCAGGGAGAATAATTATACCTTTTTCAAACAGTTTTCTTTCAGCAATAGTGGTTGAACTATTATTAGCTCCTTCAACAATGAGTTTTGTTTTTAGTTGAGAAATTGTATTCTCATTAATTACACAATCATAGGCACAAGGAATAAATACATCGCATTCTATTTCATAGATCTCGTCTCTAGGTAAGATCATTCCCTCTCTAGAACGTTTTAAAGAACGTTCTTTACTCATGGCATATGCAAATTCTCTAATCTTTGTAATGTCTATACCATCTGAATTATAGAGGGTTCCCCAGTTATCATTTACAGCGATTATTTTTGCTCCTTTGCTATTCAAATATTTAGCAGTTCCATAACCTACTTTACCAAAACCTTGGATTGCTATGCGTGTCTCAGATAAACAATTAGGACATTGAATTGAATCCTGCAAAATTTGAAGACTATTTTCAAGAGCCACTCCAATTCCAAATCCAGTCATGTCATTTTTATAAGCTATTCCTCCAAGGTTAATTGGTTTTCCAGTGGCCCCTAGTAGATCACCAACGGTTTCAACAAAAGCTGCAATTTCTTTTTCGCCGACATTTATGTCTGGACCAGCTATGTATTTATTTGGAATAAAAGGTGCTATTTTATCTGCAAAAGCTTTAATATACTTAATTTTATCAATTTCAAATGGATTTGCACGGATACCAGCTTGAGCTCCCCCAAAAGGGATTTCAGCCAGAGCACATTTCCAAGTCATTAATCTAGCAAGTCTAAAAATCCCTAAAGGAGTTATTGTAGGAGAAATTCTAATTCCCCCTTTCCCTGGACCTAGCGTAGTATTGTCAATTATTAAGTACCCTTGCATCTGTATATCAGGGTCATAGACTTGAACCACTCTTTCAGGCCCCCATTTATCTAGAAAAGCTGAAATATTAACATGATTCAAGGCCTCAAGAATATTTTCACTGCTCAGTACCGTTTTCTCATCCTGAGAAGACATTCTTGACCTATCCGTAAATTTTAATCAATCTAGATTCAATAATATTTTAAAAAAATGAATATAAAATATTTATGTACAAAATTAAAAGAAAAAATCCTAAAAGTAACAATAAAAGAAAAAATAATAGATCAAAAATGATATATATTTCAACTTTTTTATCATAAAAACATTGAATCAATGACGGAGAAATTTATATTGCTTTTAATTTTTAACATATTTGATACATATACAAGAATTTTAGTCCCTAAATGAATATATTT
>JBHLPG010000044.1:0-15180 GCA_048939725.1 Promethearchaeota archaeon
AAGAGTTCATTGATTTAATCATAACTTCTCCTCCATATGTTTACGCACAGGAGTATATAAGGTCAACAAAGCTCGATTTATATTGGTTAAACTTAGTAGATGATATTCGTGTAAGAGAACTCACAAAAAAAGAATTAGGTACTAAAAAAAATACAGATACTGAGCATATTAAGAGCAAACTAAAGAATATTAATTCTTTCAATTCGACAATGGATATTCTTGAAAAAAAGGAAAGAAAAAAGTACGGAAAAGGTAGTAACTATATTTTACAAACTTATAATTATTTTTATGACATGTATATGATTATTGAAAAGATAAGTAGGTACCTGAATCAAAAAGGTATTTTTGGTTTGTTTATTGGAAATCCAACAATTTTAGGATATCAGGTTCCATGTCACAAGATTTTTTATGAAATATTTGTAGATTTAGGATTAACTATCAGAGAATTTGGATATGATGAGATAGTTTCACCCAGACTGTTGAGAGGGCGTCAAAATCTATCACCTGATGGTATGAAGGCTGAATGGTTAATCATTGGACAGAAATAGTTGATTCAGTTTTTCAGGGTTAAGGAGATATTAAATCTTTCTCTACAGCAAAAGCTAACCTCTTTTGAAATAATAGAGTCACAAAGAATGACAGAACTATAAGTAATAACATGAATATGAATCCTGCAACTGGTGATTGGAAAATATCTAGTAAAGCACCAAAAATCGTGGGAGCAGTAGAACTAATCACTAATCCTAACGAGAAAACAATGGAATAAAATAGAGTCCTACTTTCTTGAGGTACTATATCACTCATTAACGCTTGAAGCGTACCCCCAGCGAGATAGAAACACACAGCAAAGATTGAAAACCCAAGGAGGATCGCCCAAATTTCAGGAAAACTAGTTGTTAGAAGAATGAGAGTTATTATTGCTAAACTAGTACCAACAGCCGAAACTAAAATAATTTTCACTCGTCCATAAGCGCCAGATTTATCACTAATATAAGCACCATATATATCACTCCCAGAGCCCATTAATAAAATAAAACTCGTCATAATGCCTGCTGCAAATGATTCAACATCATAAAAATCTCTAAGTAAAGTGACCGTGAAGTAACTGATCAATCTGTAAACTCCTCCTCGAAGGGCACTGATAGTAAGTATGATCCCTAATGTGATTAAAATCCAATTTCTATATTCTAGTCTTGAAGGATTATGAGACTGATCTTCATGATCATCCAGATTGATTTTCTCTAATAGAGATGAGTAACGGGGAATGAGATTTTGGATAAACATCCAACCAGTCATAAGAACCAGTAGTGTAAGACATAATAAACCAAGAAAAATAAAAGTTTGTCTCCATTCGCCCAAAATATAGATAGCTAAGCCAAGTGTCCCAAGAGGGGCAACAGCAGTACCAATTACACCAGCTGCATGATTAACAGCCATAGCTTTCCCTCTAGTCTCTCCTGTAAATGAATTTGCCACTAAACCAAGACCCACAGGATGAAATGTAGTACATCCGAGTCCTAAAAGGACATTTCCTAACAATAAGTGCAAGTAATTTTCAGAAAATGAAATCATGAAACTTGAAAGAGAAAATAATAAAACACCTAATAAAACCATAAAAAAACCCAACCGAGCGTTTTTACTAATGTAACCAACTGCTGGTGAAGTTATCGCCATTATTAGGATAGGTAAAGAACCAAGAATGCCAATTTCTAAGTAACTCATTGAAATCTCTTGTGAGATAAGTATAACCATTGCAGGGAAAGCGTAGAGTTCAACATGATGAATGAAATGTGCTAAAGACATGAATGATAACAGTTGAAGGCGTATAGATGACATGAATTGAAACAGATGTAGTTTGTCTAAAAATGTTGTTTAATTGTTATCTCTAGGTTTGTCTAGTTTTTACTGGAAAAACTAAAGAGAATTGCAAGACTTCTCTAGGTAAGATGTCGGTTACTGTTAATTTTCCATTGATTTCTCTTAGTAAAACATCACTAAGGTAAATATCCATCAAGAATTTCGATGCATCTGGAGGGTCAGGA
This sequence comes from Promethearchaeota archaeon, assembly GCA_048939725.1. Lineage (GTDB taxonomy): Archaea > Asgardarchaeota > Heimdallarchaeia > Hodarchaeales > Hodarchaeaceae > Hodarchaeum. The sequence goes on from JBHLPG010000044.1 coordinate 2,043, forward strand.
GTTTTAAGGAAAGTTCTTCCGTCGTCTGAAATAACAATTTGAAGTTGGTTTTCATCAGAAGTGGCTTTAATCGTTATTTCTATTTCGTGACAGGACCTGGTCAAAGAATTTTGTATTATCTGTTCAATCGCGATCATCAAGATCCTAGGACATTCGTATAAGTACTCTTGTCCCAACTGTAAGTTGAACTTCACCTGACACTTTTTTAAGGAAGCAAGAGGCACTATTAGTTCATTTAACTCTCTAACGAATTCCGAAACAGGTATTTGTAAAAGAGGTGACTCAATGATTGAGTTTAGATAAGCTGATTGAGTGATTTGGCTATTAAATTGAATTATTTTATTTACGATTTGAAGTAATTTTTCTACTCGCTCGTGCTGTTCAGGGAGAGAGGTCTTGATAATATCCAGCCAGCCTTGTGTCAGAAGTAGCTGCTCTGAACTCTCTGATATCATCATTTTGAGTAATGCTCCTCGGGCATCAGCTAACTTATCTGTCTCTAAATACCTGTCAGTGATGTCGACACATATGATAATTGAACCCGTGTATCCAGATTGGGAATCATAAAGTGGAGCAGAAGAAACTAAGAATATCTTATCCCTTCCAATCTTCGATATCATTTTCACTTCAATATGGCTTACTGATTCTTCTCCACCTTTAACTTGAGCTTTGATTGATTGAAATCCTTCAGGATATACAATCTCTGAAAAATTTTTATTAACTAGCTCAGCTTTAGAATAACCCAAGGAGCGACATAAGACTGGGTTTACAAAGGCAATATTTTCTTGTTTATCTAAGATAAGAAGCCCTTCACGTATATTTTCAACAAAGGCACGATATCTTGCCTCAGATTCCTTCAATTGTTTTGATATTTTGTGTGATTCAGTAATATCTCTAATCAACCCAATAATAATGGTAAAGCGTTGGATATCTAGTAAAGTAATATCTAGCAAAACAATATTATTTCCGCGTTGAAAACCCCTAACTTCCCCTTGAAAATAACCACTTTGCTGGAATGTAACTAAGGGAGAATGAAGATCCATTGGAAGAAGGAAATCCCAATAAACCTTTCCCTGAAGATCTTGAATTGATTTATATCCATGAATATTAGCAAAAACGTCATTACCAGTGATTACTTTAGCTGTTTTGCGATCTAACACAAAAACCCCAGAGGAAGAAACGTTAGCAATGACTTGATCTATAAAATCAATTACCTGCTCTTGAGGGTATAAATTGTTCCGACCCAAAGCTTTTCCCTTACTGGGCCAATTACTAGTGGGATGTTTCTGAAGATCCTTATGTATACTGAAATATCGGCCTGTTCGCGTAAAAAAGGTTATCTAGAGAATACATCCGGATATAACGTTCTAGAGAATTTTTCCGCAAATTGGGTTGAACAATCTTCATAATTCCTCTAGAATATTCCCGCCTCAATACAATTCTAGTGCTGATATTAAAGTTGAGCGAATAATTTTGAAAATAGAAAATAAAATTGTATTTTGGGCAAGTATCGGCCACTTTTGTAATCATATTGGTAATTATTTAACCCCCGCGCTTTTGATTTATCTTCAAACCGATATTCCTCTAACTCAAACAGAACGAGGAATTTTAGGTTCTATTCCAATGATATTATTAGTATTACTTTCTTCTTTAGTGGGCTGGCTAGGAGATAAGCATCCAATATGGAAAAAGCATATGATTTGGATCGGTATTATAGGTATAGGATTCTTTGGAATCTTGGTTTCGTTTACTAACACTTTTTTCGATTTAGCTATTGCTACTATGGTATTGGGTGTCGCTCTTTCTACTTACCACCCCCTAGCTTTTACTTTTATTAACACGATGGAAAACAAAGATCGCAATATGGGCATAAATGCCGTTTCTGGTAATTTTGGAAGTGCGATTACTCCTTTAATTTCAATGATTCTAGCGATTTTTTGGGGTTGGAGAATAGCTTTTCTAGCTTTTTCCTTTTTTCAAATCCTAATTGGCTTATCATTTGCTTTAGTCTTCCCGAATGATCAAACAACTCATACAAACCTGAATAGATATACTCAAAAAGAACACGAGTATGAAGTTCCATTTACGGGAACCCATTTCTTTATTCTTTCAATTATATTGATCCTAATTTCTGCAGCTCGTGCCCCTGTTTTTCGTTGCATTTCCTATTTCACCACAGTAGTCTTTAAAGATGCTTTTCTATTTACCAATGTCGAATCATCAATATTTTCGGCCATTACACTCGGAGTGGGAGCATTTGCAACCTTTTTAATGGGAGTACTAAACAATAGAAAAGCCATCAAAGGAGTTGGTAGAGATGAACGCGTTAACTTCAGAATTAATTCAATTCTTCTTTCCAATGGTGCCTCTGCTTTGTTACTTATCCTCCTAGTTTTAACCCCGATGTCAAATACTATGATGATATTGATTGTTTATATACTCTTATCGTTTTTTTTCTTTCTTGGAGCTGCCATCCTACCTACTATTTTAAGTGAAGTCACAGGTCCTTCTCATGGAATGGCTAGTTCAATGGGAGTTCTTTTTACTGGAGCAACATTAACAGGAGCTGTGGCTCCTACTATTTTTGGTTTACTCGCTGATGAATTAGGGTTTGAAGCAAGCTTTCTATTCTTAGGAAGCGTAGCATTTACTTGTCTTATCTTGATTTTCTTGTTTAAGTTGGTCTATCAATCACTCATTAGACAAAATGACTCTAAAAGCTCCGTAGCTAAATAGAGGAGTACTTTAAAATCCTGCAGGAATTGAGGTTATTTTTTGAAGCTCTGCTTTTATCTCGGGTCTAAGACCTTCGATATCAAGACTTAAAAAACCTCTCACGATCAAATCAGTTGCCTCTTCTTCTGTCATTCCACGAGCCATAAGATAGTTCAGTTGATCTTCACCAATACGACCAATAGAAGCTTCATGTGACATTTCAAGATCAGGTCTGTCTGCTTTGAGTTCGGGGATAGCATGAATTATTCCTCTTTTTGCCAGAATAAGCCCATTACATTCCAAATGTGCTTTAATATTTGATGCTCGTCCATCAAGGATTCCCCGAGCGATGATAGTTCCTCCCACTGTTGCAGCTCGCGATAGAACTTCTGCACGAGAACGATCCCCTTGAAGGATTACCCGTCCACCAACATCCATTGTTGACCCAGGATGACCGTATAAGATGCTATTATATCGTGCAGTCGCAGCAGCCTCCAAAATGGTCGTTGGGAAAAGTTGGAGGGATTTCACTGGATCTATTGCAATATAATTACTTGTGAAGTTTCCTCCTTCTTTTACAGTTGTAACGGAGCGAGGTCGTACAACAAAATCATTTGCCCAATTGTGAATCATTGTAAATGCAAGGGAGGCGCTTTCTTCAACATAAAATTCAGATACACCAATATGCAATCCCGCTTTAGCACTAGTGGCACAACCTGTAATAATGTGAATATCACTTTTTTCTTCAGCTATTACTATGTTATGAACATTCTGAGCACCAAAGTTTTGTGAAATAAACAGGCAAGATTGTAAGGGATAAGTTATTGTAGCTCCCGCTTTTGCACGAATGAAATACCCACGGGTACTGTGCAGCTCTGTTTCTGCTGTAAACTTATCTGTATCAATAGGGACGTTTTTCCACCAATAATCCTTTAACCAATCCCCATGTTCTTCCCAAGCAACGTCAATAGGTAGTACTTCTACACCAGGATCTTTGCTTCTATGACAAATAGCATCGAAATCATACTGTAAATAACTCCCTGATGTTCTTGAATCGTTATCTGAGAATCCTGCTTTTCGTAATAAATTAACTTCATCTCGGGAGCTAAGTTCTGAAGGATGATTAACTGATTCATGGATATTTGCTTCAGGAAGCTTAAACCTACTTAGATCAACATCTTCTCCATATTTCGCTTTTTTGGAAACAGCTTCCTGTGCTCGTTCCTTGAGATTATTATCCACCATCTACTCATGCACCAGCTAATTTCAGCTGAAGTTGATCATCTAAACGTTCATGACAACGTACACATTCAGGGTAACCTAGGTTTCGAATATCCTCTAGTAAACGGGAAGGAGTCCCAGTACAGCCAATATGACCTTGACACATAACATGTGCTTTGTCTGTATGGATGTAATCCAAGATATGTCCTGTGTGTGTGATTACTAATCCTGCTTTTTTATTAGACCATGGTTGTGTTGGTTGTCTTGGAATTGTGCCCAATAACGCATTTGTCATCCTCCCAATCAGTTTCATTGCCTGTATATCAACACCTGACTCTGGTTCGTCCAAGAGAATGAATTCAGGATTTTGAAGAAGTAATTGCAGCAATTCTGATCTTTTAATTTCTCCTCCTGAGAAGTGTACATTCAGATCCCGATCAAGAAAATCACGCATCTCAAGCTCTTTAGCTTTCTTCCCTATTTCTGCCGTTGTTTCATTTTGTTGTTTCACAAGGAATTCTGCAACTTTGTTTAACTTCAGTCCGGGGATATTAGGTGGCCTTTGGATAGAAATCCCTATTCCCATTTTTGCACGTTCTGTGATTGATTTGTATGTAATATTTTTTCCTTTAAATAGAATAGAGCCATGGACAACATTGTATTGAGGAAAGCCCATAATGGTCTGTATTAACGTGGATTTCCCCGAACCATTCGGGCCAAAGAGAACATGAATTTCTCCTTCTGGAATGTGCAAGTTTAAATTCCTAAGTATGACATTTCCAGGGTCTTCTTTCACTTCAACCGTCAGATTCTCTATTTTCAACATGAATCTTCACTTCTATCCAAAAAGAGTTGGTAAAAACAGTCTGGTTCCTTAGATTTTGTCTTCGATATGAAACAAAACTGTTTATGTTTTGAGTATTATCGTTGGAAGGTCAGAGTGAATTTTGTCGCAGCGAGAGACCTTGGAAATTACACTGACTCCTCGAAATTCGAAATGATTCTCGAGGTAGATTAAAAAACTTCCTCTAACAAACAGGTCAATTGAATGAATCCACCTTCTGTTGGAGGTGTTTGAAATTTCATTGCTAAGAAGACTCTTCAGACGACATTCTAAAGAAGAGAAAACAAGTACAGCTCCCTCTAAACAGGAATTAATCACATTCATTGGGGAAGCTTATGCGGGAAAAACAACAATCCTACATCGATTAAGAACAGGGGAATTCTACAGTAGTACAGTCAGAACGATGGGATTAAATGTAGACTCTTTTGAATATCGCAATGTTCAGTTTCAAGCATTCGATTTAGGAGGCCAAGAGAGCTTTCACATGATCTGGGGGGATTATTTAAGGCTTTCTAGTGCAGTAGTCTTCGTAGTCGATTGTTCTAATCCTGGAAGCTTTGGTTCAAGTAAAGCAGCCCTCTACAATGCTATGACAAGTATCCCAGAGAATGCGGTCCTTCTCATTGTAGCGAATAAAGCAGATATATCTGGAGTCGATCCTTATGTAACTTTACTCAAACACTTCGATTTGTACGATATCCAGCAGAAAGGGAATTTTCGTGCCATCAATATATTCCATATGTCTGCAAAGACTGGATCAAACTTTTATCAAGCGTTTGATTGGTTAATTGAAACCTTAACTGGAGAAATCATCCTACCTAACATCCACATCCATAATGTTTGCATCTATCAAACTGATTCGGGTCTTCTTATTGGTAGTAGTTCTGCTACTCATGGTCAACCACATTATGATCCCGCATTATTAACAAGCATGTTTTCTGCAGTTAATACTTTTGCAGAAGCATCGATGGGTGCGGGTGTGAGAGAGATACTTATGAAGCGTAGTAAGACAGCTAGCATAGATGAAGTCTCAGATAATTACAAGTTAGTCCGAGTAGAAGAATCGGATTTTTCGGTAATCTTAATTGTTAATGAATCGGATTCAATGAGGAAAAGTGTAAAAATTGGAAAAGATCTACTAATCTGGACTAGAATAAAGATTCCAGAAAGAGAAAAACTCTATGAGCAAATAGACGGAGAAGAAATTTATACCTATTTATCAAAGAAATTTCCTGAAGACCTTGTCATGGCTAGTGCCTAGCGAGAATTCATCCGCTTAAACCATTTCTTATTTTGCTTATAGAGATTTTTGAATTCCTTAAACAAACGATCGTACAGTAAACGGTGTTCAGAGTTTGGTTGAAATTCTTTGTCAATATGAATGAAATTCTTTATTTCTGCGATATTATCCACTTCTTCCAAAGCCATTTTAGCTATAATGGCTGCTCCAATAGCCCCAGCAACTTGTGGCCATTTTACCCTTAGAATTCTTCTATTCAAGACATCAGCATAAATTTGACACCAAATATCCGATTTAGCCCCTCCACCCACGATATGAAGAACCTCTACAGGTGAATACATTTTCTCTACCACTTCTAGGGCCCATTTAGCATTTAATGCCACTCCCTCGAAAATAGATCTTAATAAGTGCCTTCGGTCATGATCTAATGATACATTTACCAGGCCAGCTCGTACATGGTCGTCATCTAACGGACATCGTTCACCGAAAAGCCATGGCATAAATAGCAAATGGGTTCCGCCCTCTCCTTTCGCCCCAGGTTCACACTGAGCGACTAGTTCGTCAAAGATTTCATAAATTTGCTTTTTTTCCTTTTCCTGCAATTCTTCTTTAAAATAGAGAATGCTGTTCTTAACCCACTCTAAAGCGGCTCCAGCAATTTCTTGATGAGCAGTGATTAAATAGAATTGATCTGGGAAAGCACTCCCTGTACATCCTGTATAATGGCCAATATCAACCTTTCTTTCAGAAACATGTCCTAACACCCAACCACTAGTTCCAATCTGACAATGTAGTTCTCCTTCTAAGATTGCGCCTGATCCAATTGCTGCTGCTGGCATATCACCTATTCCACAAACCACTTGGGTTTCCTTTTGGAGATTAAGTTCATCTGCAGCTTCCTCGGTCAAATGACCAATCACATCGGTAGGTTTCTTAATTTCTGGGAGTCTATTCATATCAATATTGTAGGTTTTACAAAGGGATTTTGACCATTCGTTACGAGGATGTCCGTTCTTTTTTCGTGTATCAACCAACCAGTAAAGATATGCTAGGTCTGTACTGGTTACCATCTTCCCTGTCAGTCGAAAAATAATGTAATCTTTTACATCCAAATATTTGTAACATTTCTCATAGATTTCAGGTTTTTTGTCCCGTAACCAGAAAATTTTGGGTATTTGATCTTTACCTGTTAAACCAGGGCCGCCTCCTGTAATACGAAGAAATTTTAAAATTCTAAGGGGATTGTATCCCATTAGTCTCGGCCAAGGATAGATTTTATGTAGATATTCTGATCCCCTAGCATCTAACCAGATCATACAGTTCATTAAAGGAGAACCACGTTCATCTACGGGTAACAAACCTTGGGTTTGAGAACAAAATGTCAAAGCAGTAATTTCATCTGCTTCTGTTTGTGTTTTTTCAAGAATCCTTCTTGTAGTTGAAACTAATGTTCGCCACCAATCATTGGGATCATGCTCAGCATACCCTTGTTGGGGATAATGAGTTACGAACTCTTCTACTGCTGTGTCAATTAATTCCATTTCGTTTGAAATAAGAACAGCTTTAGTTGCTGTCGTTCCTAAATCATAAGCCAAAAATTTTTTTTCACTCAAGCTAAAACACACTCATATTACATATAGTCAACAGCTTCAATCAAGCTATTTTCGAATACTTCAAGGATGTGATCTGATTGCTCACGAGTTATGATCAAAGGTGGTTTAATTTTGACAACATTCCTGAATAATTTCCCGCTATCTGATGATATTGGAGCAGCATGACCAAAGATTACCCCTTGATTCGTAGCCTCCTCTATGAGATCAGAACAAAGGGTATTTCCAGGCTCTTTGGTTTCAGGATCGTTAACAAGTTCGATCCCAATAAATAATCCTGGACAACGAATATCTCCAATCACATCATATTTCTTTTGTAACTGCTTTAATTTGGATGTTAAATATTCTCCTTGCTCACGGGTATTATTTAGAAGATCAGCTCTCTCAATATAGTTAAGGAAGATTAATCCTGAGGCAAACATCAGTGGATTTCCACCAAAAGTTGAATGTTCCTCAGCTGCATTAAATCCCGTAAGATCCTCCCTAGCAATTGTTACTCCCATGGGTAATCCCCCACCGATCGCTTTTGTCAAACAAGTAATATCAGGAACGACTCCATCATAGTAATCTGACGCGAACCAGTAACCAATGCGAGTAAATACCTGAGATTCATCAAAAATCAAAAATATATCATTCTTTTGGGTGTATTTGCGAAGTTCTTGTAGAAATTTCGCTGGGGCTGGAATATGACCACCTGGGGCTTGCATTGGTTCCATTAATATCCCACAGACTTTATCAACGGAGCCATATTCTATCATGTGTTTTGCTAACTCTAAACACTCTAAATGGCAGGTTTTCTCGTTTTCTTGCCCCACAGGGCAACGATAACAGTAGGGAAAGGGTAATTTCGACACCCTGTCAAAACCCCAAGGACGAAAGCGTGTTACACCTGCGAATCGTGTCGAAAGAGTCATAGTAGCAAGAGAACTTCCATGGTAACCCCGAGTGAAAGTATAGAAGTGTTCAGCGTCAGGTTTATTTAACATCGCTAGACGTAAACCAGCTTCAATGGCTGCACCGCCTCCCATAGCATTTACTGCGATCTTTTTGAGATTTCCTGGAGTAATAGTTGCTAGCTTATGAATGAATTTTACTCTCGGAATTGTAGGAAAGCCATATCGGACATGAGTTAAACGCTTTAGTTGTTCACTCACTGCAAACGCAACATCAGGGTTGGCAAAACCAATATTACAGGTCCAAGCTTGTGCGGTACAATCTAGGAATTCTTTTCCAGTATGATCCTTTAAATAGGAGCCAGAACCTTTTACAAAGAGTTGATCATAAAAAGGAACCAAGCTTTTTTTATGAACTTCATCAATTTCATCCTCAGTTATTTCCGTAATCCAAGCTAATATCTCATCATCTTTGAAAAGTCGTTCTTGATCTTCCATTTTCACCATTCAGCCTTATGATTAGTTTATAGAAAAAAGAAAAATTGTAGTTAAGAGTTTTTCTGGGAGTCACCCAACTCCCCCAAAATCATATTCTTCTTACAAAAAGAATTCTAAGAGAAAAAAGAGATTTAAACAAAAAAAAGAGATTATCCTTTAACCAAATGAAAAAACAATTATATGGTTAAAAGAGAGAAAAAGCTACTCTCGAATTCGCTCTTTCATACTAAACGGGAGATCGCCATATTCTTCAGTTAATAATTTAGTAAATCTGATTTTATATTTTTCTTTAGGTAAGGGATTGTCTCGTTCAAGGTATAATGTTGCCAGGGTCTTGACTGTGAACTTAGCAGGATTCTGTTCATTAATATCCTTGTTATTGATTTTTTTTCCATCAAGATCAATGATGAAATCTTTAAACTTCTCCTTATCTACTGATTCACCCTTAATTTCAAGTTTAATGGGAGCTATAATAGTAGCATCACTGATCGAATTTTTCATCTGAAGTTGGAAGCCTTTCTCATTATTCTTTAACGATTTTTTGACAAAAAGTTGTCGTAATAGATCTTCATTTACCATGATTTAACACTTCTTTTCTGAAACATAAATGGTAGGGGATTAGTTTTCATGTCAAAAATAAAAATGGAATCCTGCTTTAAATTTATTGTTTAGATTAATTGTTTGAGAGAGGATTAGAAATAATCTAGATTAACATCACAAACATATTAGTTAAGTATTTGGGAATCTTTATGAGACTTCAAGCTAAACAAAATACACAATTAAGTTATTTTGATTAGGAGACGGAAGAGAAGAAATGAAAAAACAAAAATGGATATTTACGATCATATTATTGTCATTTTACGTTATATGCAATTCTTGTATAATTAATGCTAAAGTAACAAATCTATCATTAGAAGAGATTCCAAAAACACCACAACCAGTTTTATCGGTTGCTGATGCTGAAGGACCAGTCATAGGAATGCCTAGTCTAGATGATTTGACCCCTAATAGTGATCAGGATGTAGATGTGACAGCACCCATCTCAGATATAGATGGTGTCCAAAATGCAACTTTATTTTGGCAATATTCCTCCATAAATACAACTTTGTTTAATAGTTCTGCAGGTACGCCTAATACAGTATCGGTTGTAGATGTTGTTGATACACCCTTTGATGTATTAGGAGCAACAGGGTACGTAACTGGAACTGGTTTGATAACTCCATTTCCCACGAATTGGATGTATGGAGAGTACACATATAATGATTCAGTTTCAGAGATTGATTTAAGAATTTCAGTACCTAGAGAACTAGTATATGTTGTTATTAGTGCAAGAAATGCTAGTACTGGAGAATGGCAAATAGTCCACGAAGTTGGTGGTTACGGATTGAATGACTCAGATGATTTAGGTACTGTATCTTACCAAGATTCAACACCTACTCTTGGTTACAACATTCTCGCAGTTAGTTATGATGATACAAACCCGCGTATTCCAAGATTTGATTGGCTCGTAATTGACCACGAAGCATATGATTGGACTATTCCAGCTGCTAATGCCCCCACGTTCGTTGATTACTATATCATGGCTTATGACGACTTAAACCAGAGTAATATCTCCCCCACATATACTTTTCTTATGGATTATGCTCCTACTGCAACGCTTTTAGATGTTCCTGCGGTTCTCGCTTCAAATGAAGATTATATTCTAAATGTTTCAGTCACAGATGCCGATGGAGCTGGTACTATAAATTTAAGTAGTGTTGTTGCTTACTATCAATTTGTAGGTGATTTGAACTGGTCTATTGCTAGTTTAACTCATGTACTAGAAATTTCTGGTGTTCACTTTTTTACAGGTACCATACCTGCTGGTAACCTCGGCAATATTGAAACTTACATGATTGTAAGAGTCAATGCTTCTGATATTGTTAATAGTCAGAAGGGACGAGAAGATACTACAGGAGATCGTTGGATTCGTATTGACAGTTTAGCACCAAGGGTATCCAACATAATGATCGATGGAGGAGTTTCTGTTCCCAACCTTGAGAATGTGACATTCCCATCTTCACAGGTTTACATCGAAGCCACATTTGAAGATGCAAGAGGTACAGAGTCAGTCTATATCTATTACTCACTCCCAAATGGGACTTCATGGATTAAAGAAGAAATGATAAATACAACCTCAATAGGACCATATGACTACTTTTCTACTTTTAATGCCACTTTACCCTCTTCAAATGAGACCATGTTTGTGGAGTACTTCTTTGAGACAAAGGACTTCTTCAACAATATTGGAAACACATCACTAATTAATTTCTATTACTCTGATGGATCAGGACCAAGTTTAGATACTCTATCTACATATCCTTCGATTATCAGTAATTACAGTAATGTTCTAATACTTTTTAATTCGACAGATTATTCAGGTTCAATGCAACCAGTACTCTGGTACAGCCTTGATAGCAAAACCACATGGATCCCGATTGGCGCAACACAAATAGATTACCCAAGCATGATAGATTATCAAGAAACGTACACAGCAACTGACCTTCACTTTGTAGAGAACAATGCGATAACTCCTTACCCCCTTGAAATTATTCGGAATGGTCCGGTGGATACTGCCATATTATCATTTGAGATCACACACGAGTTGCCTACTGATTTGCGAGTCTGGCTTAAATTAGATGATAGAAGAAGGTTTCTACTTTTTGACCGCGAATCAGGTCCAAATACCATTTCACGGGACATAGATCTTATTAATCTAGGCATAACTGAAACAGATTTTAATAAGGCGAATTTTACTCTCGAAATTGAAGATTTTTCTGACTTATATTCTGGTACACTCATAAACTATGAAGTTGAGCTAATCCACCATAGTGTCCCATTAGGTTATCAGTACTTTGTGATGATCCCTGCATCAATCAATGATACAACAGTTTACTTCTACATAAACATGACAGATAGATTATGGAATTCAGAAAACTCAACTACCTTTGATTACTACGCAGATGGATTAGCTCCAGAAGTAAATGTCATAAATCATATGCCTACAGTTGACCTAGCTGGAGGATATTCTATTCCTGTCTATGCCACTATTAAAGACCAGGGTGGTATTTTTGGTGCTGATACTTACTATAAATTCTCTGAAGAAGATGAATGGATGGTTGGTGCCATGTTAGAGGGCAGCACACAAGGATCTTATTCCTTTGATGTACCTGTTCCTACAACAAATGGAATCATGTATTATAAAGTTCGTGCTTTTGATTTTGCAGGGCTTTCAAATGAGACAGCGATTTTTACCGTAACCTATTCCAATGCATTAGCTCCATTCATCGAAATTTTAGGTATTCCGTATCCAGTCCCTCTTGACATGAATGGCACGAATACAATACGTGTTTGGGCAAATATTACCGATGATGGAACTATCACAAACTGTACAATTGAATATCAGTTTGATTCTGGTGAGTTTGTAAGTAAAGATATGATTTTTGATAATGCAACTGTGACCTATTATCTTGATATTAAAGTCCCCAAGAGAAGTGGAAATTTAACCTTCATAATCCATGCCAGAGATAATTTGGATTTGACCTCAGAATCTGATCCATACACCATTGAGTACGAGAATGCTGGAACGACGTCTGGACTCCCACCTGAACTAATCCTTTTTGGAGCTCTTCTAGTTGTTGGTGGAGGAGGATCAGTAGCTGCTGCCGCCATTATATACAGAAGAAGAAGATACTAGGATGAATCCTGCTTCTTCATATCACCCTTTTTTCTAGAAATCGAGCTCTTTACCCTCATAAGCATATTCAAAGATTTTAACAAAGTCTTCGTAATCTAAAGGGCGAGGATTTGATAGAGTTCCTGAATCATTTAACGCATAATCTATTAAACTCTCAAGGTTTGCCTCATACTCTTCTCTAGGGACTTTCATATCCTTCAATGATAAAGGTAATTCGAGTTTGATAAGGAGGGCTTTAAATGCCTCAATTAACTTGTTACTTAATTCCTCATCTGAATCTCCACTTAAACCACCCAAGCGAGCTAATTCAGCAATTCGCTTTGATTCTCTATTGAACATTATCGAATACCAACACATAGTTCCAATACAGACTGAATGAGG
>JBHLPG010000044.1:15190-21561 GCA_048939725.1 Promethearchaeota archaeon
AGTTTAAACACTGCACCTACACTATGGGCGAGAGAGTGAGATAAGATGATTTGAGAGTTACCAAAACCCCAACCCGCCATCGTTGCTGCATTGTGAAGTTTTTCTAATATTTCTAAATCTATTTCGCCAGACTTGCCCTTTTCAAACGCAATTGGAAGATTTTCCCATACAAGTTTAAAAGCGTGGCGTACTAACGCATCAGAAAAGTCGTTTCGCCATGCAGAAAGGTATCCATCTATCGCATGACAAAGAGCGTCCATTCCTGTGCCAACACGAAGGTTTATAGGCATTGTTTCAGTTAAAACAGGATCTAGAATTATTACATCTCCAACCAGCTCACGATTTGCGAAAGAAGCCTTTCTATCTACTTCTCCTGATTCATCAGTTAGAACAGTCGCCCATGTAGCATCTGATCCAGTTCCTGAGGTAGTGGGAATATTGATAAGAATACATTTTGTTTTTTCTCTTAGAAATAAATCTCCTATTGGATCAAGACCCTCAATGGCTTCAAGACCTTTATCAGGACTTGCCCACATAGGCCACATTCCCTTGGCTGAATCAAGAACGCTACCTCCACCAAGTGCGATTATAACATCAGGTTTAGTTTCAATCAGAAGTTTTGTGCCTTTCTCAACTATCTGTAAAGATGGTTCCCCAGGGATTTCATCAAATATAGTAATTTTTGTATTGGTTTCTTTCAATCGATCTTCTACTTTAGCAAGATGCAATTTCCTCATTGTCGGGTCAGTTATAATGAATGCGTGTTTGAATGATTGATAAATCAAATAGTCTAATGCATCCTCACCAAAAATTACTTTTCTTGGATTGGTAAAATCCCACATTTCCGTTTACATCCACAAATACTAAGGGTACTCTACCCCTTCCATTTGCGTACATTTCACTAGTTCTTGCGAGGCTTTCACGGCACGTAACATCTTAGCCATGTCCTTCGGGCTGCATTCGACTTTAAATTTACGTTGAAGAACACCCTTCAAAGGATCAAGTTTCCCATCGAAAACTTCTAACCAATCACCATATTTCCCGCCAAAAACATAAGCTACTTTTTCTGGAGCGGGTTTTTCTGGAGTTACATAATATGATCCTCGACATTTACCATGCCACAGGTCCACGTACATCCGTCGTTCTTCTGTTAATGTACCAGTCCCATCTGGTGTTACAACAAACACAAAATCTCCTTCCCAATTTTTTGCAGCTTTTTCATAAGCTTCACTTGAATTAATACTTTTCACATATGCATCTAACCATTCTTGTTCGCCAAATATGATTTTCTCATTACCCATTATTCTATTTCTCCTAGAATGACTAATTATTTGTTTATATTCTGAAATACCAAGCTAGAATTTAAGAATTATTCTAGGTGTCTTACTTCCTCAAAATTTTGCAATAGCTAAATAAATTCACGCGATAGAGTTAGTAAAAAACATAATTCAAAAATATAATTCTATTTTTTGGAGTATTTTTAAAATGTACGGTTATATGGGTAAAATATTACGAGTAAACCTATCAAATGGAACAATAACAGAAGAATTTCCAGATGATAAAACTCTTAAGATGTTCTTGGGAGGAGCTGGATTGGCTACTAAGTATCTCTATGATGAAGTTAAAGCAGGAATTGATCCTTTAAGCTCGGAAAATAAACTCATTTTTATGACTGGACCTATGACTGGAACATCCTCTCCAAGCACTGGAAGATATTCTGTTGTCGCTAAATCTCCTCTTACAGGATTTTGGGGACACGCAAATTCAGGTGGGTATTGGGGCCGAGATCTAAAAAGAGCGGGATTTGACGGAGTTATTTTTGAAGGTGTCTCTGAAAAACCAGTTTATTTGGTAACAGATAAAGGGAAAGCCGAACTTAAAGACGCTACTCATCTTTGGGGTAAAAATACCTCAGAAACTACTAGATTAATTAAAGAGGAGCTCGGAGAAAAGTTTAATGTCGCTTGTATTGGAATAGGAGGCGAAAAGTTAGTAAAATTTGCGGCTATCATGAATGATGCTGATGAACCAAATTGGGGTCGAGCAGCTGGAAGATGTGGAATGGGAGCAGTAATGGGGTCTAAGAAATTAAAAGCCATTGCCTCAAGGGGAACAACAAAGGTTATTGTTGCTGATAAGGATAAATACAAAGAAGAGGCGAAGAAACGGTTTGACTGGGTTAATCAAAGTCTGTTAAAAATGTCTCTTGAAGTATTTGGAACTGCTGTAATGCTTGATCTAGTGAACGAAAAAGGAGGATTCCCTACTCGGAATTGGCAGACTGGTGTGTTTAAAAAACCAGAAAAAATAAACGGTGAAGCAATTAATGATAACATCCTTATTGAACGTAAGCCATGTTTTGCATGTCCCATCCATTGTGGAAGGATCTCTGAAATTAAATCAGGACCATATACCAGTAAGGGAGAAGGGCCAGAATATGAATCACTCTGTTCTCTTGGTAGCTTGTGTGACATCGATAATTTGGAAGCTATCACGTATGCTCATTTTCTGTGTAATGAATATGGTCTAGATACGATATCAGCTGGAGCTACAATCGCATTCGCAATGGAGTGTTTTGAGAAAGGGATCTTGACCGATACTGACGGATTAGAGATAAACTTTGGTGATTCAGATATCATGGTTGAGCTTGTCCATAGAATTGGGAAAAGAGAGGGAAAAATTGGAGATTTACTAGCGGAAGGGTCGAAAGTGGTTTCAGAAAGATTAGGACAAGGATCAGAAAAATTTGCAATGCATGTTAAGGGACTTGAACTCCCCGCGTATGATAGTAGATCTGCTAAGATAACAGGGGTAGGTTTTGCTACTGCTAATCGAGGAGGCGATCATATGACCTCTTTTATCGAAGGTCCTACATTCCTATCATTACCTTTCACCCTTGTTGATGGAGAACTCAGTGATGATCTTGAAGCAACGTCTGAGGATACTAGAATTCTCAAAGATTATGAAGATGCCTTTGGTGTATTTGATTCTATTGGTGGATGTAAATTCATGGGAATGGTACTCACTGGAGACGATTGGGCCACTTTAATAGCCACTCTATTCGGTTGGGAAGACTTCAAAGAGCAAGATTTTAGAAAAACAGGTGAAAGAATTTTTAATCTTCAAAGAGTATATAATCTTAGAGAAGGGTTAACCAGAGCCGATGATACACTTCCAAAGCGGATATTGGAAGAGCCTATGCCTGAGGGGCCAGCTGAAGGGCATACTGTAGAGTTGGAACCTCTTTTAGATGCTTATTATGAATATCGTGGATGGAATAAAGATGGAAAACCAACCTCTGAAAAATTAGAAGAATTAGAATTAGATTGGCTAATAAAGGAAATATAGTAATTATACCATGTTGTATCAAGCCAACAATCATTTTCAATAATTACTTTAAAGGGATGAAAACTAGGTTCCAAAACTATTCTTCCCTTCTTTCATCATTATCTTTTGTTTTACAAAGAATCATCCTTACTAAAGAATTTAATACATTGAATCAGATGTTCTTTGAAATGAATCTCCTGCCCCCCAAGAAAACAATGAGGGATTGGCCACTCCTACAAAGAATAATTTATGAATTTATAAAACTTTTACTTCCAAGATTCATGAGATTCTTTTTTCGATTCGAGGTTAATGAAATTCACTTTGCTAACAAATTTCCAGAGGGAACCCCAGTCATATTTTGTTCAAATCATCGTTCACATCTTGATGCTTTAATTTTTGCCAGCGCACTCGTTCATCCTTTTGGAAAGAGAACCACTTGCGGATTTATTGCTAGTGGGAAGGCAATGCAAAGTAATCCCTTTTTTGGACTTGTAAAATATTTAGGAGCAATTCCAGTATATTCAGATAACCCCAATCCTGCTTTAGATTATGCATTTAAGTTGCTTCAAGAAAATTATGCCGTATTTCTAGCACCACAAGGTAAAAGAATACCAAGTAATCCACTACATGATTATCACAATCTGCTAAGTCAGGGGAAAACGGGAATAGGAAGATTAGTGTTACGATTCAATGGGAAAATTCCAGTCGTACCAATGTACATTCATGGGTCCCACGAAGCACTTCGACGGGGAAAAATCCTTCCAAAATTTAGAGCTTTTATCTCTGTGACTTTTTGTAAGCCACTCCTTTTCACTCAATTCACACGGAAAGAAGGTTGGGATATCTCTACTCCTGAATTCTATTCAGCAGCACGTGAGATAGTTGACATTATTATGACAAGTATCAGAGAACAAATGTTAGTACAAGAGGAGTTGTTCATCAAGATTCTTGAAAGGAAATTCAGAAATTCAGTTGATAAGATCCAAATTCCTCCCAAGTCAAAACCTAAAGTGGACAAGATTCTTTTTAAATTATTAGAATTTCATTATGAAGATTTAAAGAATTATTTAGAAAAATTCCCCAAAACTAATAGTTAGAGCTTAATAAATATCGAATAGGTGAGAGTCTTGATTGAGAGTATGTTATATGCAGACAAACCTTGGTTGAAATCTTACAAAGTTGGGCCATACAAACTCCCAAAAACCATGGAACCCTACCCAAACATTCCTGTAACAAAATTTCTTGAAGATACTGCAACAGAATATCCAGATAATATTGCTTGCTCCTTTATTGCAGGAGATCACAAAACAGATATAAGGTATTCCGAGTTGAAACTTCAAGTGGATAATCTTGCTACTGCTCTTGATGAGATAGGAGTGAAAAAGGGGGATAGAGTTGCAACCATATTACCTTCATGTCCACAATTCATCATTGCAGATTATTCAATTATGAAACTTGGAGCAGTGCATGTCCCACTCAGTATTCTACATAAGGCTCCTGAATTACTCTACGAGATAAAAGAATCAGGCTCTGAAACAATAATCTGCTCTTATCGTCGTCTTGAGAGAATTGAGACCATAAAAGAAGAGTTTACGTTCAAAAATGTGATCTATACACCAATACCTATTTTCCCTGATTATTCACTACCTAATATGGAAGATATACCAGACATCTCAAATCTATATCAATTAGAGGACTTAATTGAAAAAAGTGATAGCAATCCTCCTATTGTTGAAATTGATCCGACCAAGGATCTCGCACTACTACCATTTACGGGTGGTACAACGGGAGTTCCGAAAGCAACAATGCTAACTCATTATAATATTACTACAAACGTGATTCAGTCAGTTCAATGGATGATGCACCCTTTACGTGCTGGAATAAGAGGAAAGGCTGCAGCTTTAATTTGTCTCCCTATTTTCCATCAGGCTGGCCATTTCTTATTACATGCTGGTATTTCATGGGGTTTACGTGGATTTTTAGTTGACGGACGGGATTTATTACTAATTGCTGATATAATTAATGAGCATCGTCCATTCATTGTAGGGGGTGTACCAACGCATTATATGTTATTACTTGATAATCCAACTTTGAAGAAAATGCCAATATTTTTCTTCTCAGGTGCTGCCGCCTTACCTCAGGATGTTGCTGAAAAGTGGGAAAAGAAAATTGGCACTCCGTTAAGTGAGGGGTATGGTATGACCGAAGCATGTGCGGTTACTCATATGAATCCCTCAGGTCTTTCTAAAGTGACTGGATTCATGCCCAAAGTGAAAAGGGCAGTAGGAATCCCTGTTGCTGATACAGAGGTAAAATTAGTCAATCTTGAGACTGGAGAAGACGTTCCTTTTGGTGAACCTGGTGAAATATGGATCCGTGGACCTCAGGTAATGAAAGGATATTGGCCTGAGGAAGGAAAAGGTTTACAAGAAGGAGGCTGGTTAGCTACGGGCGATGTCGCAGAGATGGATGAAGATGGTTACTTTAAAATCGTAGACCGCATTAAAGATATGATTAACGTAAGTGGAATGAAAGTTTATTCGCAAACAGTTGATGATGTATTGCATAGACACCCTGCTGTCAGCGTAGCAGGTGTTATTGGAGTACAGGATCCAGATCGTCCAGGTAGTGAGAGAGTCAAAGCATTTATTGCTCTGAGGGAGGATTATAAAGGTAGTATTACTCCAACGGATATGATTAAATATTGCAAAGAGAATCTACCTGCATATGCAGTCCCTAAATTCATTGAATTCAGAGACTCACTCCCATTAACTCCAGTAATGAAACTTGACAAGAAAAAGCTTAGAGAAGAAGAAATCTGATGACTACAGTATTCGATGAACCAAAGATTATAAAAGTAACAGCCCGATTTTTTGCCACCTTCAAACAAATTACGAATCAGCGGGACATTGAGTTTTCAATAGAAGAAGGCGCAACCATACAACAACTTTTGAATGTAGTTTTTGATCAATTTCAAACATTACGAGATAAGATCTTTGATGAAAACAATGAACTTAAACCCTGGATTCATATTCTAAAAAATG
>JBHLPG010000279.1:0-5325 GCA_048939725.1 Promethearchaeota archaeon
TGCGGGAGGTTTTAATCCAGAGCTTTTAAACAAACTCTTCAAGTCCTTAAATGAAGGTGGCCAACTAATAATTGTATCAAATATTGAAATAGATAGTGAATGGCTCGAAATCCAGCCCAGAGAAGAGTTGAGTTTTCCTCTCCTTTTGAGGTTTTTCCAAAATTCCTTAACAACATCAGAATTATCACATATGACCATAACTGAAGGAAAAAAGCGTCTTACTGAGACAGGCTTCCAGCACGTTAAAGAAGAAACTCTAGAAAATGGAATACTCATTATTCGTGGTCAAAAACCAAGCTCTGCATGATTATCTCTCAAAACAATGGAAGGAGGAGTTTAAAGAAAAGTATAATACTTTGACGTGTTTTGATAGATAGATGAATTCCGAAATGATAGATTTCAAAATGGCTGGGAGAAAAATGTACTGATGTCGTCATTTCAGGAGTTACCATTGCTCAAAAGATAATTGATGCAGTCTAAAGGACTCGGAATTCTAAGAATATCAGGAGGAAGGAGGCTCTAATACTACCCAACCTGTAATTCGAAGGTATGTAAGATTATCTACGAAGTAGTTCTTGATTTCATTTGAAAATGAAGCTAAAGGGGCAATTTCAACTCCCTTCTCTAGTTTTATAAGCATCGATTGGACTGCATTTAGATGACGAGTATTCAACATCAAACCTTTATTAACAAGAGTTAATATCTGTTCCTCAAAATCAGTTTCCAATAATGTATTTGATATACTATCACATAGTTCAATGAATGCTGAAATAATATACCGATACGACTTGTCTGCATCAATCAAGAATGGGACTAAATTGTTTGGATCAAATTTCGTCTGTGCTTCATCAAAAGCCTTTTTTGAGGATATAATTAAATTCTGAATCTTTTCAGTAACCTCTGAGGGAAAAGAAATCTTTGATTCTACCAGAGGAGAATAAGAACTTACAACTAGTTGAATAGTTTCTAATGTTTTTACAAACTCCTTGAGGTTACCCTTGATGGTTTTCTGCTGTTCAATCCGATTTTTAATTTTTCTAAGCTTTTCCCGTTCATTATGAACTTTATTACTTGTTTGCTTTTTTGTTTGTTTCTGTTTCAATTCAATGAAATTCTTTTCTTGATCCTTTTTTTCCTGAAGCAATACGTCGATTTTAGAATCTATTACACTACGTTCAGAGTTTAATTGAGCTATCTGATGCTCTATTGGATCTAACTCTTCTTGGAATTGTGCAATTTCAGCTTCTAGTTGATCCATTGTCTGAATAAGTTGATCAATATCAAGAGATGAAGTTGTTTTCTCTTCCACTTCCTCTGATGTTAACTTATCTTGTAGCTTTACAAATTGGTTCGTTAATGCTTCTTCTTCAACGCATAATTCAGCTAATTTTGATGATAGGTCTGCCTTCAATTGAAGATGAGATTGAGTTTCTTGATTCAATTCCTGTTCTAAATTAAGAATGTCATCAATTCGAGTCATTAACACCTCATCCTTGCTGGTGAACTTCTTTTCGAAACGCTTCTATCTCGTTAATAAGCGTTTCAAGCTCGTCCTGGGCAGATTGAATATCTTGTGAAAGTTGGTTTAGCTCTAACAGTTCAGAACTCTCAGAATCAGAAAGGGTTTCATTTTGTGAAATTAGTGAGCTGATTTCCTTTTGATATTGTTCTTCCAACAATTTTTGTTGTTCAATGTGCTTAGATACTTTGGGAATATCTTGCTCGATCTGTAATTTCTTTGATTGAAGCTGGGAAAGGATCTTTTGTTTATCTTTGATAGCTTCTATCAATTCCTCTGGTTCATAAGTTGTGTCGTCAAAGTCTTGTTTTACGACTGATAATTCTGGATGCGATTGAAGTAAATCATGAATCTCTTTTTTGAGATTATCTACCGAATTTTGTTTGTCATTGACTTTCCTAGAAAGAATTCCTCGGATTCGCCGATTTTTTGCTATCTTTTTCTCATATTCAGCTTTTTTGTCCTGGTAAAGCCTTTCTAACTCTTCCTCAGATAACTGTGATAGAATGTCTCTCGTTGTCACTAGTATTCCCTTTTATCTAAAACTAGGCATCAATTTCCTGTGGCTTCTATATTTTTTTTCCTTTTCTTACTATTCTTAAAATTTCTCCCAATGAAATAAGACTAATACCTAAAAAAAAATTAAATAATTTTGTAGCATTAGTTTAACTGAAGATTTGCCAATGAACTACCAGGTAACCTTTTTTCATTCCTTAATCTGCCCACGATGTATTCGTGCGCGGAGAATAATGAGGAAGATTGAAGAGAATCATCCTAATGTCAAGATTAAAAGAGTTGGGTCAGTGACTAAATTCCTTAAAGGAGAAATAAGAACTCTTCCAGCAGTTAAAATCAATGATATCATGTTGTATGGGAAAGAAATTACAGAGAAACGAATATTGGATGAAATTGGTTTAGTTTAGGTACTTCAGATGAGACGGATACAATCTACCAAAGCACAATTGGCAATTCTGTTATTAGCCAGGATTTCGCTTGATCTCGATTTCCAGAGTATAACATTATACTTCAGTACGCTTAGCAAATCATTTAGTATCCAGTTATGGCTTATGGGGTTTCTCGTCTCGATATATTCAATATTTATTCTTTTTAGTCCAGTTTTTGGTAGTTTATCAGATCAATATGGAAGAAGGAGATTTTTAACTATTGGATTGATCGTATTTGCGATAAGTTCAGGTCTTATGGCTGTAGCTCAGAATTGGTTAATCATTATAATAGCCCGAGGCATAGCTGGTTTGGGAAAAGCTATATTTTTACCAGCTTTGTTAGCTGAGCTAGGGGATCAATATGCTTATGAAAAGAGATCTCGGGCGATGGGATTCGTCCGCTTGTCTTGGCCAATCACATTCATATTTGGAGTACCTTTGGTGGGTTATTCGATTGAACATTTGAGTTGGCGATTTCCGTTTATCGCACTGGGACTTCTTGCATTATGTTCAAGTATACTAATAAATTTAATGGACTCTACTAATGATAAATCACGATTTCAAGGCCCTATATTAGAACAGAGTCTATCTTTATTCAAAAGGGTGGTATCAAATAGAAGTGCGCTTTCAGGGTTATTATTAACGTTCTTCGCCGTGGGAGCTATTCAAGGAATCTTTGCTTTCTTCCCCATTTGGATGGAAACGAAATTTCAAATAAAAGAAACCGATATCGGTGTCATTCTAGCTTTTATGGGGGTTGGAACGCTGCTTGGAACTCTCCTCGCAACTTGGATAGGGGATAAAATTGGCCCAAAGCGTTGTGTTATTTCAGGATTACTGATTGCCGCGTGTTGCATGATTTGCTTATCACAATTTTCTTTTAATCATATCTTTGTTATCTTTTGGCTGATTCTATTAGGAACTGCTTTTGATTTCTCAATGTCTGAAGTTCCAGTTTTACTAACTCAAGTAGCATCAACTTCAAAGGGAACTGTTCTCTCGATCAATCAGGCTCTAAATGCTGGGGCATCAGCTATAGGTTCAGGATTAAGTGGAATTTTTTGGATAAACTTTGGCTATTCAATAATAGGATTAGTATTTTCCAGTACGGCACTTCTAGGAGCTTTAATAGGGTATTTCAATATTCAAGAAACATCTGATCCTGAATTAGAACCTTCTGTAAATAATTAATCTTCTATCTCTTCAATCTCCCCATAACATTTCGATTTCGCAAACAAGAAGCCAATTAGGTGGCGGGGAGCTTGAATATCGTTATCTACTCGAAGATGATAAATCACACTCTTAAAATCATTGAGAGTAACATCTTTATCAATCCTAAGTTCCCCATATACAGTCAAATCGACCATTTGCTCTTCTTCAAGGAAATATTCAAAAAAAGAAGGCGTAAGATGGACATCAGAGTCAAAGCTCTTTTCAACAACTCTAGGAATCTTATCTCCTTTGTACTTCTCGATGTGTTGGCAGTTTCTTGCTTTTTTCACGAGAGGTATGTAAAGATGAGAGGGAACCCAAATATGGCCAACATGCTCAATATTTCCAATCTTGTTGAAAGACTCATGAGTAACATCTGGGGCTAATGAAAGATTCTTCACTCCAATGATACTAATCCCCTCATCATCTAGATGAGCAAGATCATCCTCGAAAAGCTCGAGAGAATCAATATTACTAATAGTATTTCCATTTTCACCGATTGAGGTATATCGATATTTCGCCAAGATACGATTAATCAATTCAGCAACACTGATTCCATTCTTCTTGGCAATGCGACTAATATCTTTGTACAATCGAGCATCTAAACCCCTAATCCCGATAACTTTATCTGATTTCAAAATTTCAATGTCTGGGGGCATAGGAGGAACGGGAGGAAGAGGTGCAATACGAGGAGGGCGAGGAGGACGAGGACCGATTTGAACTCTATGACGGTGAGCAGTTAAATAATCCTCAGTATTTTCATCATCGATATCTCGATCATCATCCTCAATATCCTCATCTAAAGACCAATCATCATCAAAATCTTTGAATTTTTTCCCTTTTTTATCTGGATCATTCATCCTTATTCCCTACTTTATTCAGTATATTGCCATCTGTGCTTGAAACTCGGGATATCAGGTTCTTTTCGTGGTTTTCCACAATTTCCTTTGCCATAATGATATAAGACGTGAAATCAACGTGATTGAAATTATGAAGGTTGTTCTTACCTCGGTTGAACCGACATTTATACATCCTAAACCACTTGTTTCTCTATGTTGTATTATGTTAACAATTGTTGCGCATTGTTTTAAATAGTTTTCTATACAATATCAAAAAAGAATAAATACGCAGAGAAGAGAGAAGTAGGCTATCAAGAGAGTGAGGATAACTAAACGATCGAAAAAATAGCCACATAATTTTATGTAACAGATAAATAAGGAAACCAGCGAATAATGGAAGAATCTCTTGCTTTTAAAATCCCATTTTCATCTGAATCTTCTTACAATACCCCTTTCTAAATATTTACGCTTCTAATGATGTAGAAATGGATTTTTCTATACTCAAGAGCGTGAATTTAAAATTACAATTTTCCAAATACTTTGAAAATAAAATCCTCTAGTCTTTTCGATAAACCTACCCACGGTTCTGGAAACTTATTTTGGTGTAAACAATAGTCATCAATCGCTATTCGATGTGCTGACAAATTCCAGATATATGGATAGAATTGACATCCTTTAGGTCGAATTTCATAAATGGAACACTGACCATTCTGATCTAGAAAAAAGCACTGGGGTTGAAAATTAGTTTGTTTATTCTTTAACTTCCGAAATCCATCTTCATTGAGAGTGACAAATTCTTTAGCAGAGATGG
>JBHLPG010000045.1:0-21390 GCA_048939725.1 Promethearchaeota archaeon
TCATCAAGGCTTTGCTGAGGAATATCATCCTGAATTTCTAGAGTTTTAGGAAATTCTTTGTAAAATGAATATAGCTTCCCCCCACGAGGAGTTATTTCAAACAGTAATGTTGTAGGATATTTCATATACTCGTTTATACTAGCAAATTGGTCACCATAGATCCTAGACATTTTATCTCGGAAGAAATAAGCTGAAATCATGGTTCCAACTCCAGAAAAGGAACTTTTTTGAAAGATGGGGTCATTTAACTCCTCCCCATAATTTTTTTCAAATTCTTTGACGAAATTTAACAAATCTTTACGAATATTATATTCTTCTCGTTCTTTAGCGTCTTTGTCAAGAACAACAATGGCAATTGCAATTACTCGTTGCCCTGGCTCCAAGATCATATCTGCGCCTTCCCCAAAGTCCACTTTTGATAGTGATCCTTCACCAATAGCTTCCATTCCGAAACTCCTTAAAGCCATGAGGAGGGAGCCAATCATATCTTGATCTTTCTCAGTTGCACCAAATGATTGGCTATAAATTGTGAAACCTTCATCTGTGATTAAGTAAACTGCTTTGAGACGAACCATCTTGAGATCCCATTATCTTTTTGATATCGATTCTTTTAAATCATACCTTTTTTCTTTGATAATTTCTAATTATCATCCATATTCCAATTGGTACGTCTGCGAACATAATTTATATATTTTTAATTAACAATAATCGTGTTATCAATGGAAAATTGTTGACCTGAAGAAAATGAGTATTTCTGCTTTCATTCTGGCAGCAGGTAAAGGATCAAGGATGCTGCCAATTACTTCTGATACTCCAAAGCCAATGTTGCCTATTTTAAATAAGCCAATCCTATTTCATTCAATAAAACGCTTATTAAAAGCTCAGATCTCAGATATTGGAGTTATTGTTCGCAAAAATGATCAAGTCATCCCCTCATCTATCAATAATCACTTTCCAGATCTCAATCCTTGCTTTATCAAACAGGAAAAAGCACTTGGGACAGCCCACGCCGTATTACAAGTTCAAGATCATCTCACTACCAAGGACTTTCTAGTTATCGCGGGAGATTCACTTTTTTCGTCTTCTTTCTTAAGAAAATTATATGAAACACACCTCAAAGAAAGAAATGACATCACTCTTGCTCTTGAGAAGATGGATTTCGCCTTGATGAGAGAATCTTCTACTGTTGATTATAGAAACGGGCGTGTATTGGAGGTACGTGAGAAACCCCAAAGCCCAGCAGAAATATTAAGCGATCTCAATTCTGCAGCCCTCTATATCTTTTCAGATTCAATATTTAATATCATCAACGGAATTAAAAAGTCCAAACGTGGTGAATACGAATTAGTCACAGCCATCAACAAAACAATTCATTTGGGGGGTCAAGTTGGTGGGCTACTTACCGAACGAGTCTGTCATATCAGCACTATTCGTGACTTATGGCGATTTAATCTCAAATTTCTCCATGAAAAACTCAAAGGGGAGGCTAATGGAAACTTAATTGGGAATAATGTTACTATTATGGAGTCAGCAACAGTTAAGAATTCTATTCTAGGAGATAACTCCCTTATCAAAAATGGAGTAGTTTTAAATCATTGTGTTGTTCTACCACATACGACTATCGATCGTGGTTACGAAAATTCATTAATTAAAACAGATTATGTGGAAACCTTCAACGAAAATGACTAGTTTCTGAGTATCTAAGGATATCTGCGGACCTTTTTTCTAGACTATTTTTTAATTTTTCTCGGGGAGTCAAATATTAGTTAATTTTTTGTCAATGACCTTCGGCATACTTGGTGCAATAATGGTTTCAACTGTTACAAAGCTCCCTCGTTTATCTCGAAACAAGACAACAGGAAACGTTATAATCCTAGTATTAATATTTATTGGAGTTACTTTTTTTCTAAATGTAATTGGATTATTTTCATCAACAATTGACCAATATTCTCTATTAATCGGATCCATTTTTAGTATATTTCTTTCATATTTAACGGATAGAAAATTAAGACAACCGTTTTTTATAGAAACATCTCGTTATTTAGAAGAGTTGATAAATCGTCGTTATGATGTGCAACAGATAGCAATTCAGATAGAATTAATAGATCCACTCCAAAAAATAGTTTCAATAACAGGAGTATTAAAACAGATTAACAACCTTCTGTTAAATTTAGAAGAAATATTAAACCAAACTACAAATGAAACTTCATTAAATACCCCTTCAATCCGAAATCATGACATACAAAAGGAATTGCGGGAAATCACAAAGTTAACGGAGGAAACTCTTCAAGAAATACAGAGGAAGCGAAAAAACATTGAATTTTTAGCCAAAATACGGGAAATTATGCTTAATTCAATAAGTGAGCAGATTTCACGCCCTCTGAACGAAATAGAGTTTGATTATATACTATACAAAGTTCATAAGCAAATGGAAAATCAAATCACAGATGATTATTTGTTAAAACAAGTATTTAACCATATTTTATCTCAAGGCGAAATAATCGGCAGATTAAACAAAAATAATAAGGGCGACCTGATTTTATCTGTCGAGAGATCGTATCAAGGCGCATATATCAGTAATATCTCTCGGGAAACAGAGCTAATAAGTGAAATAAATTGTGTAATCTGCAGGCACCCAATAAAATCACAAGAAAAATCAGTAAACTGTCCTTCATGCAAGACCTTCTTTCATAGAAATCATCTTTTAGAATGGTTGAAAGTCTTCAACCAATGTCCAATCTGCCATCAAAGACTAACACTATTTTCTAATCCCACTTAAGAAGGGATCTCCCATTCTATCATCAATGAATCATGAATATACTTGAAATAATGGAATAATATAGTGGAATTTTCCTTCCTTGAAATTAATTTCAAAACCTTTTTAATAATCAATACATTGAGAATTTCGACTGAAGTATCAGGGTTACAACCATTTGAAACTACAAATGAAGAGAATTTAGTTTTTTCCAGCAGAACCAATTTGAAGGGACAGATAGGGGTCACTTTGTGAATGGGTCCAGATGAAGAATTTAGCCTGGATGGAATAGATGAGTTAGATACCCAATTGAAATTATATCAAATGGGTGTGGAGTCATTTAGTCCGTATGCATCCACTGGAAAAGTCGACATGATCATTCGATCTGAAAGTGAAGATCTTGTACGATATGCTGATATTAAAGTGTGCACAGGGGTTCCAAAGGGTAAGAATATAGTGTGGGAGCTCGAAATAGGATTTTTCTTGAATAATGAAAGCTTTGTAATCTTAGCTGTCCGTTTACCAGATGAAGATGAGTCATTTCAAAAACATCATATGGTTATAGAATCCCAAAAATTCCTACAAATCATAAAAAAACATAAAATGAAGACCAAGAATGATAAATGGGTAATTACATTACCATTTTCGGATCTTCAAATTCTCAACAAACAGTCAAAAGGCAGCCCATCCAAACCCTTGGTAAAATCTCTAAAACCATTTTTTGATAACTGGGATTGTCTTCTTGAGTGGCGTAGTGTCCGTTAGCTAAGAGATTCTCAAACATAAAGACCTTTGCTTGGCTCTAGTCCTTCACCCTGAGATAATTGACGATTACGTTCAGCCAGTTCCATGAGAGATTTCTGAATTTTTTCAGCATCCTCAAGAAGTTTTGATGTGTCGATTTCAAGACCTTTAATTTGATTAATGGCATTAATCAATTTAGCAGCCCCTCCTGGATCGGGATATGGAGTGGCTACGGATGTGAGTAAAGTGAAACCTTCAATTGATGTCAGTAAGGCTTCATTCATAATTGCTCCTGAAAGCCCTGAAATAAATCCAGTATGAGGCTTAGGAAAATCAAATTTCATGAGATCCTTATTCTCTTTATAGACTTGTGGTTCAGCTACTAAAAACACACTATCTCCCTTCTCATCACGAGGATCAGCAACGAAACCATCTAGGCAGATAACTTGTTTAGTGCCAATGGATATTGCCCATTTTAGTACAGCGTGGGCAAGGTAATAATATGCTTGGGGTGGACACGGAGATTCACCAATTAAAATTACTATTTGACGTTCTTTACAACCATAAATCCGATACGGGTATGCTAGAACTCCATCTATAAATACTGAGACTGGTGGGATAAGAGGAGACCGAATTGACCCTATCCATTTTAAATCAAGTTCTTTAATCATGTGTTTCGCAGCAATATTGCCAACCAACCCATGTCCAGGAAAACCAGCAGCGATCCATTTAGGATGAATATCAGTTGTACATTCACACACTGTTTGACTTGGATCCGAACGAAATACAAGTTCTGAGGATTCATTTTCCATAACGTGACCTCCAAAAAGTAATATCTATCTTTTCTCAATCTAAGAATATTGTAAACAAGAAAATCTATGTAACTACTGTAGAGAAAAATCCTGCATATTAATTCATCTTTTTTTTTCAAATTAATTTTTAGGTGGCTATAAGGAAGTGCCTGATTCCCTTCTTGACTAGCTGTAAGAAAGCATTCCTGAACGCATCTGACGCTGACAGGATAGAAGATGCTGGGTTACATCCAACACTATAGCCTTGTCTTGGTAACGAGTAAGTTGATGACATCATATGAATAAAATTGATTATTTTCGTCAGTTTTGATAACTTCAATTCATCTTTGAAGTAGATGGGTTTCCTTTACTGCAATTTGGGGAATAGTATTTGTACGGAGCCAATACAATGGAATGCTTCTCAATTTGGTTTGGAATTCAACAATTTCAACTGGTTTGGCAATGTAACAATTTGTTCCTAATGAGTAAGCTAACGCTACATCTTTTTTATTAGCTGAAGTGGATAAAATTACGATTGGAATATACTTAGTTTCATCATTGTTTTTCAGGATCTCTAACACTTCAAAGCCATTCATTCGGGGCATTTTGATATCCAGAAGTATCAGATCTGGTCTTAATCCATCATGAACTATCAAATTAACGGCTTCCTCCCCGTCTTTCGCCCATTGGAATTCTAATTCTTGAAATGCGGCTAATATAGCACGTTTAATAAGAAACGCGTGGTCAGGGGAATCCTCAACAAGAAGGATCAGTTTATTTCGTTCTTTACCAGTCATTCACCACATCTCACGGTTTTACAAGTAATAGATTTGATTATCATACATCAAGTGACAGAAGAAGGCAAGATTGTATGTTTAAGCCAAAATTCGCAAATAGCTCTGATAACTATCCTGAAATTCTCCAAATCTGTAGGCTTTTGAACCCAAGAATTTGCTCCAAGGGAAAACGATTTGCATATAACCGATAAATCTCGTATTCTTGAAAAAATAATGATTGGAATGATCTTGAAAGGTGATGAGTCATCTTTCAATTTTCGAAGAAGTGCCAAACCGTCAAAATTTAAATTTTCAACTTCCAACAATGTAATTGAGATAGTGGGGGATGTTTTTGTATTAAGAAAATCTACTACAGAACCCTCATCAACAAACCAGAATAAATTACTGATATTTGGAAAAGACTCTCCGAGGATTTGTTCTATAATAGGTGCGTACTCGACTTCTTCATCTACTACTAGGATATTATGGCACTTACTGGAATCCACTTAACTCGACCTAATTTGATAACATGATTGAACAGGAAAGAAAACAATAATCACTGATACTGCCTTTTAAACCACTAAGTGTTTCTTTCTTGTTTTAATTCTGTTTGATCTTCTAAAATATCACTAATTGATAACAAGGTTTTAGCTAAGATCCGATATTATTAGAACTCAATCGAACTACACAGTCGTTTGATAAAAACCTATTTTTATACTTGAAGTGAAAAAAGTTAAAGTACATTAAAGTAAATTCCTTAACTACAATAGATTCAGGCGATCAGACTGTGTGGAAAACACGATTATTCTTATTGTCATTTCTTTTTGGTTTATTGGCGTTAAATCTAAGTTATGTTTTTGCTGCGGAAACTGCTGATTATGGAGACGTAATAGATGTTAATTATTCTTTATGGCTGGATGAGGAGCATACGATAGAAAAACAAGGAAATATTGATATAAATTTACGATATATTTACCTTAGAAGGACTCAAACTGAACAAGTGCCAACCAAAGTATACAAAGCTTTACCACCAGACTCAGATGAAGAGCTCCTACAAGTCTACCTCCAAGCATTCATAGATGCTATTATTGGGATGGAGGTTGATAAAATAAAGGATTTTAAGATTGCAGCCGAAGATGCTTATGGAGCCGAAGATCTATATTATCGCATAAAATTATTAGCACTTCTTTATGACGCTTCTGAGCAAGTTGTTGAGGAAGAAAATGCCACAGATCCTTTCAGAGATTTTTATCCATTGTTAATTGGGGGATCTGTGGTTGTTGCAGGAGGAGGAATAGCAGTGTGGTATGTATACTCGTCTCAAACACATAAGGCTGCACTTTCAGAGGAAAAAATGAGTTCCCAAGTACGTGCAAAATACATTCAAAAAGATAAACAACAAATAAAAGAATTACGAGAATTAACAGAGTCTTTTGCAAGTTCAGAAGAAACTGGAAAGAAAGAAGAGGTAAAATTCCGCCGTCGTCGACAATAAATCAATTCATAGCAAAGAAACGAAGAAACATGTCAAGAAAATTATTGGAAGGATTATGGCGATCAGAAAAGACAAAAATTATTGAATCCTTACCAAAAACAAAGAAATCCTTAACTTCTCTTCTTTCCGATCCTATATTTGAACTTAATAACGGTGAAACATCAGTCGTAGAAATTTCAGAATTAGAATTCATTAAAAGTATTATACCGAATACTCTGAACGATCTGCTGATGTTACCATTCATTTTTCAGAAGAAAAAGAAGCTTTACTTTTTATTAGGAGAAAAACTTGAACAGTGGGTCATAGAAAAAATCCTTAATTTGACAGATGCGTCTCCATTTTTGCTTGAGCTTTTCCAACCACGTTCAGATTATTTTGTGTATCATGTTAAACGAGTTCAGTCAAAAATTCCAACATTAGTATTTCTTACGCTTTCAATCCATCCTTAGATATTTTAACTCTTTAATAAAGCAAAACGTTTTGCTGGCTATCAGAATTGTCTTCCATTGTTGTAGTTTTTATCCCCGAAGTAAGAATTCGGATTAAATCATTCCTGGTAAGCAAAAAAACCCGAATTTTTTCAGCAAGGGATCGTGCGGGGTCAGAAAAGTAGTTTGTTACAACAAGCATTTTGGATAAGAAACGACTATTTTTCATGACCTTTTCTGCGCGAATTACGATATCGACACCAACAGCACGTTTCCAGTCCTTAATGATGACTCCAATGCCTTCATTTTCATCACCATTTTGAATGACAAAGTCGATCTCTTCATTATACTGATAAAACTTTCGATCGACTATCAAATTCCGTTGTTTACAATACTCGAGCGTGAGCTCTTCTAATCCAAGCAGTTGATAATTATTTTTCACGATTTATCCCTTCAAATGTGATTCGACTGTAAAATTCAGCAGCAGATTCAAACGCAAGATCTTCAAGAATACCAAAAATCGCTTTATTTGGTCTATATGCTTTCTCTCTCTTATCTCGATCTGTTGATTGTTCATAAATTAGATTTCCACCTAGTAAATCCCCCAAGTGATGACTAATGGTGCTTTTTGTTTTATTCATGATGATTGTCAGTTCTTTATGAATAATATACTCCCGTTTGGCTGGAGGAAGAAATTCATTCTGAACCTCACGTACAAGGATCTCACGGAGAATTGGTGATTTACTCGCAGGAAAGGTCCTCAAAGCCTCTGGATTAATCCCAAATGTGTATCTAATATCTTCGATTCTTCTGGAGAATCGAAGAATTTCCTCTAAAATTCTTAAAGCAATTCCTGGATTACCAAAAGAGAGGTTTGCTATTTCTTCAATAACATCATCATTTATATGAGGTGGAACTGGGCCTCCAAAACAGACATGGAGACGCCTATTAAGAATGTTGTGAATATCTGTAGTACTCAGGCGAGGCATTGACAGAAAATATTGATATGTTTTATCTGCTCTTTGAATGCAAAGACGACGATAGATTTCAAATTCCGTATTGTCCATTATGGCTATAATTTTAGGTGAACGTTGATTGATGGGTGATTTAAGTGATAAAAGCCTAGGTAATGTTTTGTGAAGATAGAAGGCTTTGTCTAGGAAGATGACATCAACCTCTGATTCCAAATTTAGACTAAATGAGAGTGCATCACTGGGTTGGAACGTCCGTTCTGTAAAGAATATCGAAGCATTCTGATAGTTTGCTGAGATTTTTAATTTTTGACTATATTCTTTGAAGATATGAGCAAAAATCGTTTTTCCACTTCCCCGAGGGCCTTTAAGAAATAACAAATCTTGGTTTGGTTCTTGGACAAAATTGACTATCTTCGCAATTAGTGTTTCAATTCGTGGGTTTTCCCCATAAAAAGCCTTAGGATACTGGAGGGGAAGTAAAGGATCACAAGGATCACATATATAACCTAGAGTCCTCCATTTTTCTTTTTGTGCAACTAGTTTTGCAGCAGATTCAAATAGTGCACTGATGGAAGGATCAAGATTATCACTTTTCACGATTGCTTCCTCCTCGACAAGAAAATTGCATTTGGTTTTATATTGTACTTTTTTTGCTTCAATCGTTGATGAATGGTTATGATCTCAAGAGCATGAGCTATGTGTGAATTCCATTTGATACAGAAAATCTTAGAGCGGGCGTCATGCACATCATCTTTTGCCTCTAATATTGGAATCGGAAGAGTGGAGGTTAATGGTTTAATGTGATAGTTCATAGTTGAAAGATTCACTGCAAAAAGATCAGCTAGATCCGAACTGCGTAATCCATCGACTCCTGTAGCTGGAAAAAAGAATCGTTCTTGTAATTGATGACCAAGAATAGCTGCAATGATATCTCGACGTTTTGGAGTAAGTAGACTAGTAGTTTCCTCCGGGGTGTCTTCACCAACGGAATCAACAAGTTCAACAGCAATATTATAGCCCTTCGCACTAACAACTGTGTTTACGATCCGGGTTGTTACTTTGCTAATGTCTTGAATAATTATTTCCTCTAAACAGTCGGAAGCGAGCTGTAATGCTACAATAGGGATGCCTAGACTAAAATTAGCAATAGTTTCAATGGCCTTCGCAGAGAAAAGGTCTAGCGGGTTCCTAGCAATACTTAACCTTTGTGTAATAAGTCTCCGAATTTCGGTTTTGGAGAAAACTGGGAAGAAGAAATATTCAGGATTAAAATAAGAAAGAAAATCTCGTGCTAGGAGTGTGTGGTTTGCTTCCAGGAGTACTGTTAAAGCAATACTATTAACAAAACCAATGATTATAACTCCATGTTCAGCTCGAGCCTCAATATCAGCCATGAATTGCTTGATACGAGGGATAGCTGGAGTTCCTGTTATGGTGTAGTCCAGATCATCAATAAAAATTATAAGAGGTTTATCTACCAGTTTGATATTATTCAGGAAGCTCTCATAAGTCTCTATAGTTTTAGCTGAGGAACTATATTGATCCTCAAAAGGTTCTCGCCAAAGAGAAAGGTCAGTATAAATAGTGATATAGTCCTGAAAACCAATTTGATCCCATTCACGATCGAAATGCCGCGCTAAATGCGATTTTCCGCTACCACGTAAACCATGAACAAGTAAATGTCGAAATGGGGATAAAGGATCTTCTTCAAATAAACGGATAGTATTACCAATTTGAATAGCAAAATCTAATAGAACTTCCTCACGTGCGACGTAAAAATCAGGATTATTAGGGTCCACTTTTTGCTGGAATGGATCTTGAGGGAAACCAAAACGCTCAAAAGGAGTCCTCTTGGCAAATTCGCCAGAACGACCTGCTTTCAAAGCCTCTTTGATCTTATCCTCTAGTTTGGTCATGTGAGAAACCACTCTTAGATATGCTCTATATATCAAAATACTATGAGCTCATCGAACAAAACATATCTTTTTGCAGGGGATAGTTTTGAACCCTATAGAAGGGGTAACGATAAGCATGATTATGTCAGTCCGTACCCATTTCAGTTCTGTCTTATTTGACGATACGAAAGGCCAAAAGTGCGATTTTTGACTTTTCCAAGCACAATCGAATCAAATCGAACTATTCGAACTATCCCTTAAAAAGCTTTTCTGAAAGTATTTTTAAGGTCAATTAGACCGTTTATTCAGGCAAAGAAGTATAAGTCTTTATAAAGAAAAGTTACATCGAACTATTTTTTATGAAACATTTTATATCCGATAAAAACCTGAGTTTATAATTATTTCCCGACATTTTCATGTTATAAGATTTATCACGGTTTTTTAATATTACCTGTGGTTTTATTCCCAAAATTCTCTTTTATTAGGGAAATTACTGTTTCCTGACCTGTGTAGCATCGTTTGATTCATAAAGCACCCATTAGTGATAGTCCATGACTGCGATGTGATATGTCATCCATATCTTCCCGGCCAATTCAGTTAGCTTTAAGAACCACTTTGCCCTTTCTAGAAATGAAGGAGAGCTTTTGCAAGACGAATCCCAGTTTATTGATACATTGCTGAAGACAGCTTTTAATTATGGAAAACGGTATTTATATCGCACTCTCTCCGATATTCTTAAGGAATGGTCATTAGATGATCTCCTAGAGGATCATCAATTCCGCCAGTTCTGATCAACACCGATAATTGTTTTTCAACAGATTTTTACATGTCTCCTTATTTTTTAGATTGAAATGTTATCTCGAATATTCGAAATTCGAATAGTTTATATAATTCAAGAAAGAATATTTCTATGGTTCGAATGGTTCATAATGAGTCCACACGTGAATATAATTCGTATTTAGGTAAAGAATTATCAACGTTACTCATTTTGTCCTCATTAAGTACCAAGAAAAGCTCAAGTACTTATGAGTTAATTCGAGATATCAAAATTAAGACACAAAATAAGATTTCTCTTCGAGCTGGCACAATCTATCCTCATATGGTGAAATTAGAATCAATGGGGGTCATTGATAAAAGTATAGAAGACACTCCTTCCCGTTCTGAGGGAGTTATTCGCCAAAAATCGGTTTATTCAATAACTCAAAAAGGTCTTGAGATGCTTAGAGAAAAGAAGCGAGATTGGAACGACCTTCAATTCATCATTAACAGTTTAATTGCAAGTGAAACGTGAGCACGTTAAATGAACTCTAATAATTCTCAATTTCAGGATTTTTCAAAGTTTTTCACCTCTGATGCTTGGCATTTGGTTGATTCATTCATCAACAACCTCCAGACGAAGATGGATCAATTTAATATTGAAACTGAAGAACAAACGACGATACTTGGCGGTATAGAAGAATATATTCTTGAATTTATTGAAAATTATAAAGATAAGGCAAAGGTTACTTTTGTTGAAGCTTTGCAGTTAATTCAAGAGATTGGTTCTCCTTCCGAAATTCTTCATTCAATGGATCTCCCGTTTGATCAGACAGATCAATCTGAATTGATCACAACAGAAGAATTTTCACCTTCTGATAAAGTCATTTGTAGGGGGTGTGATTGGCCTAATGAGCCAGAATCCCGATTTTGTGATCATTGTGGTGTTAAAATAGGAGAGATAATAGATCATAAATGGAAATCTCGCCTTCCTAGTATTCCCTACGAAGTAATCGAGTCTCCTTACATTTCTGGCTTCTTATTAGCTTATCTGGTGTTGGTCTTTGGAAGAGTACTTTCCTATATTTATTTCTATTCAGCTATTTATTACCCAAATCTAATCTATATTCCCGATTTATACAGGAAATTTAGTGATATTCCCCCCGAGATGATTATTCCTGCTTTCATTATTGGATTAATTTTCGGATTTGTTGTTGAGCGGATTTATTCGACCCAATTGACCAAATATAGTTATGATATGCATCTGACTCATCTCCAGAAATACTTCTCCCTCGGATTGGTCCTTACACTCATTTCAGTTTGGTTATTCTTCATTTATGTACCAATACGAGTAACTCGAGATGAACTAACAACATTATTCATCTTTTTAACCATAATCAGCGTTTTTTTCCCCATTTGGATTTATAGATGGAATTCAATAAAGAAGCCCTCTGACATTCCTTATCTAACAATCCTTAGACACATAAGAAGTATGGAAGAAGATAATTTCAGAAAAATTACAACCATGAATATAATTGGGGGTTTTGGAATCTTCTTATTAGTAGTAATTTTTTGGAGTCCCATTATGCCTTGGACCGTTGTTGCAATTCCTGCATGGATTATTTTGATCATTAGTCTTATCATTCTTCTAAATGGAGTTCTCTTAATGTATTATTACTCCTGGATTTGTATAAATCGGTTTATTAGTTTTTCTAAACAATGGTCCTGATACATTATTCTTAATAGATGAATTTAAACCCGATATTTCTCCCGTATTTAGCTAATTTTAGTTTGAAATTTGAATTCTGTTTTAATCATCCGTTTTTGCTAAAATAAGGCGTGAAAATACTATTATCAAGTTGTTCAAAAGGGGTTCTTTTTTCGAGTGTTCGGAAATCGAATAGTTTATAAACTACTATTTGAATATCAAAAAATGAGGTGTAAATCACCAATGCTATGGAATAAAACAACAAAATATCGGAAAACAAATTGGATTGATATTGGAATAGCTTTTGGTACAATTACCGGAGCTTTTTTAGGGTTGATCTTAGGAATTAGTGTTTTCGCCAATTTATTGTTAGGATTGTTTGTTAGTCTCATTCTTACTTCAAGTTTTGGCGCAATAATTGGCGTAATTCTAGATTGGTTACAGAACTCGAGGAAATTATCCAATAAAAGGATAGTCCGTATTTCCAAGGTAAATACTCG
Organism: Promethearchaeota archaeon; assembly: GCA_048939725.1. GTDB lineage: Archaea > Asgardarchaeota > Heimdallarchaeia > Hodarchaeales > Hodarchaeaceae > Hodarchaeum. Next base: position 12,823 of record JBHLPG010000045.1, read on the forward strand.
CATGCAAACTGCTATTGCATCTGATGTTTCAAGAAAATCAAATTTCTAAACGTTTGAAAGGGTTGGTTTTGGTCAAATGAGTATAACAACTGCCTCAATCCTGGACTGTTTTAAATTAAGACATAATTTTACGTCTTATATCCTTTGTAGGATCTATCGAACGATGTTTGGATCTCAAAGAGGAAACAGATCAATAGGAGTTCTACTTTTTCCCCTACTTGTGATAGTTAGTGTGAGTATAATTGGTGCCATACTTTCAGTTTCCTATTATGATCAAGTTCACTTTGAACGTATTGAGATTGCTACAAACAGTGATCCTGAAGGAATTCTTGGTGAAAGCCTTAATACTATGGGAAGTATCCTTCCTAGGCACCAAAAGCAGATTAAAACGCTAAATACAGAGATTTTCACGAATTTATCTTTGTCAGTCCGATTAGATGAAGCTCTATCAGTGATTGAAGGTAATTTATCTGTAGATTATCTCAATACCAAACCTTTTACTTTTAGTCGTATTCCTTTCCATCTTTATCCCTCTGGGATGGATTATAAAACTCGGCCAGGTGAAATCAGAGTTTTAGATATCACTACACAAGATATTCCAAGTGGGAATCTTGAATTCTCTGTTTCTTCCAATCACCAACTATTGTGGGTAAATCTTCCAACTCCTATAGGTTTTAATGAGAGAACTTCATTTCAGATAGCCTTTAGTACGACCCTTCCTGATGGTCAAGATCGGGCCAATTCTTATGGGTTTGACAGCAACCAATCACGGATTTATACTTGCACAGCCTTTTATCCTATTCCCTGTGTATATGATGAATATGATGGTTGGAATACTGATGATTATCTTCCGATAGGAGATCCTTTCTATTTCGATATGGCTTACTATGATCTTTTAATCGAAGTTCCCAATGACATGATCATTGTCGCAACAGGTGAACTACTCGATACCAACAGAGGTGGAACATCAACTCTGTATCATTTCAACCCCTTCTACCCAGTTCGAGAAGTGGTGTTTTCCGCATCACGATACTTCTTAATGGAATCTATGATTATAAATGGATTAAACGTTTCATGTTATTACTTACCACATAGTAGCAGTTTATGGGAAAATAAAGCTTTAAATACTACAATTAATTCCTTACTCCTCTTTAATAATTCTTTTGGTTCTTATTCTTACAGCACGTTCAATGTTGTAGAGGCATATGGTTTTTATGGTGGTATGGAATATCCTTGCCAGGTACAAATCTCTGAATCGATTAGAATCCAACATCCTGACAACTTTGAGTTCTATCAAGAAATGGTCATTGCCCACGAAGTTGCTCATCAGTGGTGGTGTCAACTGGTTGGAAATGATCAGATAGATTGGGGTCACTTGGATGAAGGGTTAACCTGTTGGTCTACTGACTACTACTTCGACTATTATTATCCTAGCTGGCATTATTTTGACGATTATTGGCCTCTTAATACTGTAAGAACTTATTATGAGAACACTGGTCTGCCAAGTAAAGTTAATCAATCAATTTACGATTTTTTGGACACTAATATGAGTTACCGATTTACTGCGTACACAAAAGCACCATTACTCCTGCAAAAGCTTCGCTTAACGATCGGCCATGATAAATTTATGGCTGGATTAAGACATTTCTTCCAAAAATATCGATTTAAACTGGCTAGGTTTCCAGACCTTCAAAATTCTTTTGAAAATGTGACGCGGAAATCCCTGGATTGGTATTTTTTTCCTTGGTTTGACAATCCATACCTTCCTAGCTATTATTATAAGAATATGGACTATAATTCTGACACAGGTACAATAACGGTCACAATTGGCGATCTCAATGAAGATAAAAACAAATATTCATATTCCCAACAACTCTATCTTCAGGTTATGGATTATCGACAAGAAGAAATTTACCACCGTGAACAAGTCTGGATAAATGGCACAACAACAATAACTCTTGTTGTTTCCGAAAGAGACAATCCTGGAGCAGTACTTCTGTTGTACGAATCCGATGTTCTTGTTCAGTTGTGGTCGGATGATGTTACTGCATTAACATTTCTAACTGATACTTGGTTCAAAACGAATTTAATTGAACTAATTGAATTTTCAGTATTTCTTGTTGCGTTATGTGTAATATCGGGATATATTGCTTGGGGAATTAAAAACCGAAAATTTCCCAAAAAAAGCTGATTTGGTGCATAAAATGAACGTTAAGGTTAATAATGAACAAAAATTATCAATAACACCACTTCCTCGCATTCCTGCAATAGATTTCGTAAGGGGATTAGCCATAATATTAATGGCTCTTGATCATGCATCTACATATTGGAACTCTGGGCGATTTTTTGGTGAGTTCTGGTTTGCGAATCGTCCAGAAGTCTTACCAGACCTTCTTCAATTTTTAGTCCGTTTTGTGTCTCATTGGTGTGCCCCTACGTTTGTCTTCTTAGCAGGGACGTCGATTGTATTGTTTGAGACAAAACATTTGGAACAAGGAACACCCCAAGAAGAAATTACTAAGCACCTAGTTATTAGGGGGATCTTACTTTTAATACTTGAATGGACGATAATTGCTTGGTTATTTACAGCTGCGCCCTTTTATTTTGGTGTTCTTGCAGCTATTGGAGTAGGACTTATTATTTTCGCCTTTATACGAAAATTAGATATTAAAATTGTTTTAGGTTTTTCTTTATTCTTATTATTGTCCCCTATATTTGCAGAATTCGTATGGAATCCGCTTTTTGAGCCTGGGCATCATCCAACAAATTTCACAATACTCTATGTTGGTGCTATCATTGATCCCCTTTTGTCATCATATCCAGAGGTCCTTTCATGGTTACAGACGGTAGTGAAATGGCCTCAATGGCCTTATGGCCTGTATCCTCTTGATCCATGGTTGGGTGTTTTAGGGTTAGGTTTTGTATTTGGGAAATGGTTAATCCAAAAACAACAATTACCTAACTCTAATAAGTACATATCGAAAAAACTTTTGCAGACTGGCCTTTTAACATTATTCGGGTTCTTTATTATACGAATTGTACAGGGATTTCCAACCAGCTACTTTCCAATCTGGGCTAGTGATGAAATCTTAATAGAGGATGCATTTGCGATTCAAAATTTCTTCTTTATGTCGAAATACCCTCCTAGTATCGTTTTTCTTCTCTGGACATTAGGTGGAATGTGTCTAGCTCTTGCTTTAGCATTTTATTATCAAGAAAGTGAGAAATTTCAGAATTTTGTTAAACCAATTACCATCTTTGGAAGCACAGCACTTTTTTTCTATTGTACACACTTGGCAGTATATGGAATTATACCATCCTTGCTGGGTGTTAAAAATGCCTTTTCAGTACAACTCACAATCATTGTATGGATTCTTGGTTTACTTATTCTTTATCCTGTCTGTATTGAGTTTCGTAAACTAAAGAAAGAATATCCAAAATCGATCCTCAAATATTTCTAAAATCTTGTGAGATGTTTTAAGGGATTTCTCTTTCTCTTTTTCTTTTAAACTCTTTATTTTCGAAGAATTGCTCGAGGGTTTCTCCGAAGAAGTTTTTCCTCATTAGAAAGACCTGGTTGCCATTCATCCTTCCGCATTTTCTTTGTGCCCTTCTTAATTTTCTTAATAATATCTTCATGGAACTTCAAAGAAGCAGCAAAGAGGATTAAGACTCGAACAAGAACGTTATCAACGAGTCGCTCGTCTGTGGTTTTGAGAGTAATGTCATATCTACCCCCAACATCAAACCGTTTTCCATCAATCTGCCCAAATTGTTTATCCCCAATACCATTTACAACACGATAATCTATTCCAAGGCCCATTTTGTGTTTTAGGATAATCGGAATAAACCCCTCTTCGTCATCAATACGAAACACAAACCATTCTGGAACAAACCACCCCCCACGAATCTTATTTAGAGGGACTAAGTAATCATAATCGTCAATCATTAGGTTAAAACTCGGAAAGTCATGTCGAGCAGAAAGAGAACGGGTGAATTCCCGACCAACCATTTCTTCTAGGGTTCCTTGATAATACATTGATTTTGAAAAAAGTTTGATCACTAATCGCCGTTCTAATTTGTCTTTCTCTTCGTCCCACAGACCTTTACGATACCCAACAAAACCGATAGTCTCCTTTTCTCCTTTTTTTTGTTCAAAGACTTCCCCAAAAAGGTCAAGGTCTCTTGTGAATTGACGTGATTTTGCCATATGTTCTTCTTTTTGTTTTATTCCCACAATTTCATCGTGGAGTTTTGTTCTCCAAAGATCTAGGGTGATCTTGCGTTCTATTTCAGTAATTGGTACTACCTCTTCTTGAAGTTCTTCTTTTTCGGCCATTTTTCTCACATTATAAGCATTTTAGAAATTTTTAATGAGTTCTCCTATCATTCTTTTTTAAAGCTATTTTACGAATTGAAATCTAGTGTTGCCTTGTATAATTAAGCTTTTAGATCTTCAAATTTTAAAAGGGATGCAAAGAAGATTTTGTTAATAAAAACTGAAAATGATACAATTCTAACGATTTACAAAATCCTTAATTAACTGAAGAATAAGATCAATTTAGGATTGGATTTGTGAGTTAGATTAATTTGGATGAACCATTCACAACCGCTACTGAGCCAAGAATTTACCAACAAGTAATATTTTCAGAGTGTGTAACAAATCCAGGGAACACATTGGTCGTTCTACCGACTGGCCTGGGGAAAACAGTAATCATGGCTTACCTAGCGGCATACTATTTGAAAAAGGATCCAACCAAACAAATCTTGATATTAACTCCGACACGACCTTTGGTTCATCAGATAAAGGAAATGTTCTTAGAATTCATTGGCAATCTCTCCCCTAATGTGGTTCTTGAGGTATCTGGGGAAGTTCCTCCATCAAAACGGAAAGAACAATATCCACATGCCAGAATTATAATAGGTACTCCTCAAACTATCGAAAATGACCTTACATATGATCGCTTAGATTTTCAGAAGGTTAGATTACTTTGTATAGATGAGGTTCATAGAGCTACTGGTGATTATGCTTATGTAGGAATCGCAAAACAAGCAAAATGCCAGATTATTGGATTTACAGCAACCCCAGGGAATAATCCAGAAAAAATCCTTGAAGTTTGTGAGAATCTCAATATCACCAAAGTGTCGGCCACGGACACTGGTGACTTGGATGTCAGTGAATATATTTCAATACATACACCAAAAGTCATCTGGATTGAGCTTCCTGCAGAATATGAGTCGGTTCTCAAAGAATTGAAGAGTTTACAAGATGAATTAGTACAAACTCTAAAAGAACAGATGCCAAGGACTTTAGATTACAAATATATTGGAAAAAAAGAAGCCTTAGGAATTCATCAACAGGTTGTAATGCTTACAAAGGAAAATTCTGCATTTGGGGAACTATTAATTCATAGTTCAAATCTAATTCGTGTTCAACATCTTAAAGAGCTAGTAGAAAGCCAAGGATTTCCTCAAACGCTACAAAGCATTAAGAAATGGCGTCGAAAGGTTTCATCAAAGGCTTTAAGGTTGTTTCTTGAAGATAAAAGAATCGTGCTTCTTGAGATGAGATTAACTGAAAACGCGATGATTCATCCAAAGCTTCAACACTTAATAAATGAAATACAAGAGATTTTCAAGAGTGGCCGTTCGTCTGATTCAAGGATCATAATATTCAGTAATTATCGTGATACAATCCGATTCCTGCATACAGAATTATCTCACCGAGATATTAAAACTGGATTATTTGTTGGACATTCAAGTTCGACTGATGATAAGGGACTAACACAAAAACAACAATTGGATGTTATCGAAAAATTCAAACGGGGTGACTTAAAGATTCTCCTCAGCACCTCTGTTGGTGAGGAGGGGCTAGATGTTGGTAATTGTGATCTAGTTGTGTTTTATGACTCTGTTCCTTCTATAGTTAGAGCTATTCAACGTCAAGGAAGAGGTAGAAAAAAATTATCGCGGGTAATCCATCTGGTAACCAAAGGTACCCGCGACGAGGCGATGTACTGGGCGATTAACAGAAAGAACAAAAAAATGAGTAAATTCTTGAAAAAAGAGCTTCCAAAATTGTTAGAAACTAAAAGGATCCAAGAAAGTCATAAGACCTTAGACTTGTTCCTAGAAAAAGAAGAGAAAGATGAGCAGTCATCAAATGTTGCTTTAGAACCTCAGATTATTGTTGATTCTCGTGAATCTTCAAGTCGGATCCCAAAGTTGTTAAAACGCCATGGAGCTCAATTAATATCTGAAGAACTAGAAGTAGGCGATTATATTCTTTCAAATCGTTTAGTTGTAGAACGAAAAACCTATTCTGATTTCGTCGGTTCAATAATAGACGGAAGGTTATTTCAATCCTCATCCCCAGGCCAATACTCCCAGTTAGCGAGGTTAGCGCAACAAAAGATGCCTTTAATATTAATTCAGCTAGAGTCAGAAGTGATAGAACGTCAAATCCATATTAATAGCCTAATGGGTGCCTTCAGCTCAATAATCCTTGATTTTAGAATTCCTATTGTATTTACGCAGAATGATTCAGAAACAGCCTCTCTTTTGTATCAATTAGCAAAACGTGAACAATTAGGCAGCAGTTCTGATATTTCTCTACCAACTGTTTCAAAAAAGGAGCAAAATATCCGAGAAATTCAAATGTTCATGTTAGCAACGATACCAGGGATTAATACAACGAAAGCTAAAAATTTACTGGATAAATTTCACACCATAACTGCAATTGCTTCAGCAGAACTAGAAGAATTGATCGCTGTTCCACAGATAGGGAAGAAACTTGCAATACGAGTTCAAACTGTATTAAATTCTCCAGGAGATAGAGGGCTTCCGTAAACTCTACTAGATTTCAATCTTCACCCATCTTGCTCTAGTTTAGAATAGAAAATTTGAAGGGTTTTCTTCATATGAGCAGCAAAGGCAGTTTGATTTTCGCGGAATTTTTGAATTTCATCTTCTAGTGACTTCAGAGAGCCTTCAATTGCTTGAATTCGACTTTTAACATTATCATTTGATTGAGTACTTTCAAATTCAGTTATCCGTGTCTCAATACGAGCTAAAGATTCTCCTAACTTTTCTAAATCATTCTCAAATCCTTTTAAAAGATATTCTAAACCTTTTGATGTAATTAATTTTCCCCAAGGAGTATCTACAACTAGTTCCTCGTCGTCCATGTATATAACTCCGTAATCTTCGGTTGAATACTCAGTTATGATTGGTATTTTCAGTAAATCACCATTATTTAAATTTATGTAATCCATCCGTAAATTGATTATTATTACAAAGAATTAGCAAAGGTTTTTGAAGTTTTAACTAGTGGAGTTCTTTCACGAAAGCGAAGGCGAAATAAACAATGTCATCAAAGAGTGATCTAGTGTCTCTCAATTGCGAACCTTGCTCCATTTGTAAGAAAGCGATCCCGTTAAAAATGAATAAGAACGATTATAAACCCTCTATCTCTGGAGTCTGTCAAGTGGTTGACATACATGGCTTAACTGACTGTGATCCAAAGCATGTACGCATTCTTTATGTTGATGAACGATTTTCTGTGCGGAGTATTTCCGTGATTACCACAATTGCTGATGAAAAACTATAGATTGATAGAATGGAAATATGGGTGGGGTGATTCCTTCAACTGGCGTTTTTACGATTTTTAGTAGCCTTAACACCCTCTTCGAACCAAAAGAAGAAAGGAAGGGTGATAAATAATTCTGTTGCGTAAAAAGGGAGGACGATCATAGCCAGGAACGAGAAATGAATGATTTGGTCATATGTGGGCTGTTTAGACAAGATGATTAAAGCTAGAATTATAATAACTCCCAGAACAGGGAGATACCAAGATGTTAAGTTTAGAAATTTAAGAATTTCAATTAATAACGGTCCTACAGATTGAGCTACCTCCGCACGAAAACGAGGATCACCTTGATACAGGAAAACTGAATTAATTACATCAAAAAAGCCAAAGGGTAAACAGAATAAGGTCAGGACCAGACTAGATATTATAAATGGAGCCAGTCTACTACCAATTACTTGCCAATTAGTAAACTGATTTTCATTATATAGTTCTTTCAAGGATTGGATGAAATAGAAGAGAATAATAAAACCAACCATGTATTTGACTGAAGCAGCAAGGACGTAAAATGTCATCCCCACTATTTGATTTTCTCTTTTCTCATAAAAATAATAGCCAATAAGGAAGAAAAACCACATGAGCATTGAATTGGTGAAGAGAAAGGGAGTAATTAGGAGAACAGTAAAGGGGAATAGTTGATGATGTGGCCAATCTACAATTTGAGTGATTAACCAGTATCCAGGAATTAGCAGAATAAAATTTAGGGGCACAAACCAGTATGTCTGAAGAAGAGGATGTAAAATAGCACCAAAAAATAAATAAAATAGACTATATGTAAGCAGATCAGGAGGGAAATAGTGGTAACGACCAAAAATTTTCTCTGAGTCGATATGATGCTCTACAACATTATTTTGATATGGATTAATACCCTCTAAAACAAAAGCTCGCACACCTGAGGTAATAGCATCATCGACATCAGTATT
>JBHLPG010000280.1:0-5281 GCA_048939725.1 Promethearchaeota archaeon
TGGATCGTTATATTTCTGGGAAGCTTTTTTGCTTTAAAATTCGCATCGAGTCAGTCAATCAAGACTCCCTCCTTTCTATTTTATGTTAGAGTATGAGTATTTCTCATTACCTAATCAAACTTCGTCAATAGCTGGTTTAGATCATAAAAATATATACTAGGATCACTAGTTGCGTCTCATCTCCTAAACCTCTCAATGCGATGTTATTCATAATAAGGATCTTTGGTGTTTAAAAAATATAACAATCTCAATTCATTGACTCATTGAATAAAAGCACTCCCTGTTTTTTCCACTGTTGTTCTAGCATCTAATCCCGTCTTGGGTAGAAAGATCGAACCAGTAAAAAAGAGAAGAGGAGCAGATTACCGTTTGCCCCTTTTCCTCCAGATGATCAACACACCCATACAACCGATAACTGAGAACAGATTGGGAAAAGCTGTGGCAGATTCTGGTTCTTGGGACGAAGTTATCTCTGGTGTTGTCACTTGTGGAGTGGTGATGGGTGGAGTGGTAGTAGGAATGGATGTTATTTCTACTTCATTAAGTTTTAACAGCCATGTATCATATCCCCCGACCCCAAAAGAGCTAGTCCATCCAGTAAGAAGTAGTCCACCATCGGTTGTTTGGATCAATGGGCGAGATGAGCCAAGAAGTTCATCTGATGCACCTCCGAAGGTTTGATTCCATTCATGGTGACCCATAACATCTGTTTTCACCAGCCAGAAGTCAGTATATCCGGCGCCAAACGAAACAGTTTCTCCTGCAAGAACAAATCCCCCATCAACAGTTTGAATCAACGCCATAGCCTGATCAGAATATCTTCCTCCGAAGGTCTGATTCCATTCATGGTGACCCATAGCATCCGTTTTCACCAGCCAGAAGTTAGTATTACCCGCGTCAAACGAATCAGTTCCTCCTGCAAGAACATATCCCCCGTCAGCAGTTTGAAGCAGGGAGCGAGCCCCATCATGAGTGGTTCTTCCGAATGTTTTGTTCCATTCTTCCTGCCCAGTGGCATTCGTTTTTACCAACCAGAATTCATGATTACCTGCACCAAACGAACGAGTACTTCCTACAAGAGCATAACCCCCATCAACAGTTTGAATCAGGGAAGAAGCCCACTCCCATTCTGATCCTCCAAATGTGTTGTTCCATTCATGGTGACCCGTGGCATTCGTTTTCACCAGCCAGAAGTCACTATTACCGTATAAATTAGTGGATCCTGCAAGTACAAATCCCCCATCAGCAGCTTGGATCAGGGAACTAGCCCAATCCCAGTCCCCATATGTTCCTCCGAATGTTTTGTTCCATTCCTCTAGCCCGTTGGCATCCGTTTTCACCAGCCAGAAATCATTAACAGAGTCATTAGGAGGAATAGTCGTCCCTGTAAGAGCATACCCCCCGTCAGTAGTTTGGATCAGGGAGTAAGCACTATCCCTATCGCTATCCCCATATGTTTTATTCCAGATCATCGTACCAGTACTATCTGTTTTGATCAGCCAGAAATCTTCTTCACCAGCACCATAAGACCGTGTGTATCCAGCAAGGGCAAAGCCACCATCCACTGTTTGAATTACTGATCCAGCACAGTCATCGTCCGTTCCTCCAAAAGTTTGACTCCATTGCATTTGGAGGCGTGTTCTCGTAGTTCCATTTGGTTCTGCTACCGTGAAATTAATCAAATTCTGGGAACCAAGGGCTAACCCAATAAAACATCCTAAAAAAACGATTCTTTTGATAGTATCAGTCGTAAATGTCATTTTTACTTTTTCTGCGAGTAGAATAACTATTAAACATCCATAAATAACTCTCTTCTTCACTTAAATCACCTTTCTTCAATCATTTATATCGATAGATAATTGTGCTTTATGTTTTCAATTTTAATTTTCTGTTGGTAAGCTGGACTATTTGATCTAACCTAGCATTTACTTCTTAATTTTCCAATATTCTTATCTAATATTATGGTTTTTCGGAATTTATTTTCATTAAACTTTCGTAAATTTCATATAAAAATCTTTCCACATATATTTGGCTGTACAAACAACTGTACAGATTGTACAGTTAGATGTATCTGTAAATACATCATTTCTTACACCAATTTTCAATTTTAATCTCATATTACCCCACAGATTCTATAAATCATCATTTAATTCGGTTTAAGTTTATTAATTTTCATAGATTCATAGATAAAGATAACAGAACCAAATAACAAGAAAAAGAAAAGTAAAATAGTGCCAGGATTCGTGATAAAAGAATCACCCAAAATTAAAGCAAAAAGAAAGAATAAGAGGAAGCCTAAGAGAAAAACACATAAATAAAGAGAATACCTAGGAATAAAAAATTCACCAATTTCAACATAGAAATTCAAGAGGCCGCTTTTAACCCTTTCATTTATGAGATATTTATCGGTATCATCATCTTTAATAACAATACCTGCTGAAACAAGTTTTTTTATCTGATAGTAAGCAAGACCTGGAGAGGAAAAGTCGAGAGCTTTATGAACCTCACGAATACTAGCTGCACCATTGTCCAAGAGAAACCAATATACTTGAAGGGTTTTTCCTTGGAGTATTTCGGAAAAAACAGAGTTATTGGAAATTCCCTTAGTAGTGAGTTTACGTTTAACCCTGGAAATATGAGTTTCTTCAGTTTCTATTTCGATAGTCCCTTTTTGTTTTTCCTGTTTTACTTGGTTATTATGTAATTGTTTCGTCATTTATACACCCTCCTGACATATTTGGCCATCTGTTGATTTCTAACCATTATAAACAGTATAATAATTATTATAGGTAGCATTAAAATCGTTATAAAAGGAATTAGTTTATACGTGACTTGTCTGAGGACTTCACACAAACGTAAAAGATTAAATTCACTCTCTAGTACAACTTCAATATAATGAAGAGAGGAATTAGCAATTATTGTTGGAAGCAATTTCCAAGAACCAGTTGTTTCTTGATATTTGTACATGGCAAGATTAGTAGTAGACGGTCCTTTTACTTCCGAAGAGTCATAATAACAACGAAATCGATAGAATGTGTCTAACTTATTAATTTCCACTGTAAAATATTTTCCGAAGGCATTTGCACTAGGAAGAAAGTCCTTCAAATTATGGCTCATTTTCACGGTTGTAATTATTGATTCATTAGCAGGATTGGTAATAATAACATCGGTAATTGGAAAATATATTGCTTGATCTTTAACCTCAACATTTGACACAGTTTTTGGCGGACTTGAACTAGATTCATGGATTTTATATTGAGGAAAGGGAGAAAGAGAAGAATCAAACATTGGATTTGTATAATTAAAATTAAAACGATAACTTCCACTAAGATGGAAGTATGGAGCAAGATCTTTCGCTTGCCAATACTTGTACCCTCGTGAGTACAAAAGTAAGTAGGGAGATTCTTCTTGAGTAACATTTTGGACTAAGCTATAATAATATTCGCGTTCTTGACGAACAGGAGTAGAACGACCCATTATCGTAAAACTATCTAAAGCTGGATTTACAAAGGCACCCACATTCTTTGCTCCAGTAGAATGAAGGAGTGAATATGTGTATCTTGGATCGAAATCAATTATATATGAAAATGTTAGATCGAAATCGCCTTTGGCTCTTTGCCTGAACCATTCATCATGTGATTCGGATGTATCATTCACAATATTATATTCAATTCCTAGATCTTGTATATTTTCTGAAAGAACTCCTGATAAAGGGCCAGGATGAACAATAGTAAGTGAAAATCTAGTACCATTTTCATCACGAGTATATCCTGCTCCATCTAGCAAACTATTAGCTAAATCTGGGTTATAAGGATACCCTACCACGGATGAATCGTAACCAAACATACCTGGAGGAATTATAGACCTGAGAGGCGTTAGATTGAGATGAGGAGCATCCTGGACCAATGCAACCTTATTTATCCCATAATTAATCGCAAGTCGTACATTTCTATTAGTCAATAACGGATTACGATGATTAAACCAACCTAGTTGCATAATAGGACGACTGAAGATCTCAGATTGAGTCCAATGGGTATCAGAAGGGTCAAGACTACCACGATTATCAATATAATCGAGTTTATTTGACTGGATATCTGCTTCTAATGTCGCACTATCAGGATAGAAGTAATAGTGAATCTCTTTGAAAGGAGCGAGTCCGCCATGATATTGATCAAAGCGATCAAAATGAAGGAATGTTAAGTTTGATTTGTCTTGATCGAAAGTATAAGGTCCTGTACCAATTGGTGTAGTTAGATTTTTTCCTTCAAAGCTATTGGGAGAGGGAATCATAAACATCTGAGCCTCTCGAATGAGAAAAGGAGCATAAGATTCATAGAAATGGAATGTAACCTGAAATTCGTTTATTATTTCAATGGAATCTAAAGGAGTAGACTGATTTTCAACTCCACGAGTTCTCTCGAGTGCAAATTCGATTGCGGAAGCATTAAACTTAGAACCATCATGAAAAATGATGTTATCACGAAGGTAGAATGTCCAATGTTTACTATCGTTGGTTACAACCCATTGATAGGCTAAAACAGGTACCACCTCTTGTTTTGTTTCATCAAAATCGACAAGTGGTTCATAGATTAGCGAAAGAGGGACTTGAACAATCTCATTAAGAGGATCAAGCTCAACATTGGGATTACCAATGTGTGCTCCACAACCAAACCGAGCAATATCGGGAAGGGTCTGCTGTGTTGATTGGACAAGTACTTTTGGAGTCTGAGAAGGATAATCAATGAAAGATTTGAAAGAAGTGTAATTTAAAGATGAGAAAATTGAAATACAAAGTAGTAATAGAATGATGTATTTGGAGTATTTCATGGTTTCAGGCCTTTCCTTTTATTATCAAAGCCATCTAATTAGTGAAGTGTAATAATATAGCTTTTTCCTATAATATCTCCTCTTTTTAAGGTTAACTATCGATTCTACTGGTACTAACGTTAGTACAGAGAAGAAAAGGCAATTACAGGCAATAAAAGCTCAGAAAAATGAGATAGAAAATAAAAAAAGCTAAAGATGGATGAAGAGAACCTTTTCTCTTTTTTTTGTGTAACCTTCCGATTTCCAATGTCGCTTAACGTTGGTTAGATTAAAGTTTTTACGGAAAAACTTACGGAAAATGTCATATAACTTGTATTATGTCTAAGAAACATTTCTGATGTTAAACCAGTTTTTGAGATCCGTTTCAAGACGTGTAATCTTTGTAAGGATGTACAATTTACTCAAATTCTTAATCAGGAGTCCAGACATACTGACGCCATTCACAGGTTTTTTT
>JBHLPG010000281.1:0-5262 GCA_048939725.1 Promethearchaeota archaeon
TAATAATTAGATTTCTCATTGAGAAAAATAAGAATATGACAAGTATATCTTCCAATATTTATCCGAACTGCTTCTCCTATAATGATCAATCCATAAGTTAAGATGATTAATCCTTCAAAAAAAAATATTCCAAAAGATTCAGCTATTATTGGTAGAAGTACAATCGCAGGAATTAAACTATCACCTTTAATTTTCTTTTTATAAACAGATATCACAGCTTCATCATTTATTGACTCTCCAAGATGGAAATATCCGAATAGACATAATCCAATGATAATTAAAACACAAACAATTGGAAATACGACATTAAAATTTGAACTTTCTGAAGGTGCTAATATAAGGTTAATTCCAACCAGTAATGAAGCAATTCCTGTTAAGATAAAGATGATTTGAATAGTTCTAATGAAAAATTTGACATATTTTAATCTAGGAGCAATACTGATTACGATTATTGTTACAACTCCAAAACTTGAACTAAAGCTATCAACCAGTAGGATTAGATTGTCTGTAAATATATATCCTCCTACTTTTAACCACCACAAGGCCACGTAACCTGAAAAGAATATTATAGCTGAGATTTTTGGAAGAGTAATTGGTTTAGTCCACTTGAAGTAGTCTTTTCTATATTGAATTTTTACGATTTTCAACCTCCCTTTGTCTGTTAAACTGTAAATTTTGTCCTGTTCTCGTATTAACTCCCTTTCTAGCAGATAGGAAAGAGTTTTTTCCACTCTATCAGGAATTTTTTTTACATCTCTGTCTAATTGCCATGTACTCCATTTTTCTATAAGAAGGGGTTTGATTGAAATGGTTATTTCTCCAAAAGTCAGTGATTTTTCATTTAAAATCTCCATAACAAATCTCTGCTCATTATGAAGTCCAATCCTTGAGAAAAATCGTCTGAAATTGGCCATGAATTTCCCCTAAACTAATTGTGCACATTAATTATCCATTGTTCACATTAGCAAACATTTGTGTTAAACAAGCTTTTTCTTTATATTATTAATGTTTGAGGTCATTAAAGCACTTAGAAAAAACAGTTCTATTCTCACTTAACTAAGGTATAAAATATTTGGTTTTAGAAAAAGTCTTTAACAAAAATGTTTTGAAATTAATCATTCTAGAATAGTGTTGACCTGTGATGAATCATAAAATTTCTCTTTGCGGATTCAATTGTGGTATTTGTCCAGCCTATAAAACCAATATCAAATCAGATGAAGATAGGGTAAAAGTTGATGAAGGATGGAAAAAGTTCCATAAAACCCGTGGTTGGGTATATGAAGAGAAATTTTGTCAAGGGTGTTTTAATGTTCCAGAAACTCCCCTTTGGAGTGGTTGTCACATTAGGAAATGTGTTATGACTAATAAGGTTGAGAATTGTGGATATTGTCCTGATTACCCTTGTCCACGGATTAAAAACATGATACACATCACAAAGAAGATAGCAGAGAGGACAAAAAAAGAGGAAACTCTGGAAGATTACCAAAATTTTGGTCTCCCCTTTTTAAGTGAACCAAGACTTGAAGAATTACATCAAGAGTTCATTAAAACAATATCAGAATCTCAACCATTGAATACTATAACTGTAGACTTTCCACCAAAAATAAATCAGAAATATGCTTCACAATCGAGAATGCTTCAGGAGTTGCATTCTACTCTTAAAAGCATATTAACCCTACATTGTCAGACACCTGGAGGTCAAGAACAGGAATTGAAAAAGAATAAAGAAATCTTGAAATTTCTTTGGATTTTGGGAAGATATGGAAACCTCATAACTGACAATAATCAGCTTAAGGTCGAAATTACTCCGAAGGAACTCAAGAAATACCTCAAGTACGGTAAATGGAGAACTCAAAGGAAACTCGAGGAGCTAGGAAGGCATGGTATAGACGGTCATTATACTAGTGACAAAGTGGGTATCAGTTTTACTAAAAATTACCAGCTCGTTTCTTTACTCCAGGATTATGTTCAGAATCTACTCAAAAATAACAATGAACGAACTGCTTATTCAAAATTTTGGAAAGCAGATATGAATCTATTCAGACTATAGTCGATATATGAACTGAATTTTATTGTACATGAAGAAGTTAAAACACCGAGAAGCACGAGAGGGTAGTGATGCCGATTACCTTATAACAGATAGTAATTAACCTAAAAAAAATTCTCTAAAAGTGACAAAGGAATCGCAAAAAATGAGTACGAAGAATATGAATACTGATAATGTAAGTACAAAAATAATGGCCTCCTATGGCTCTGGTAAATTTCTTACGGAATTTATTTCTCAAGCTTTTGGTGTGGTTGTCTTCAAATTTTATGAAACAGTGATTTTTGAAGATGCATATGCATGGCTCCCTACGCTAGCATTTATTATTTATTCTGTATATAACGCCTTCAATGATCCATTACTGGGATACTTTACGGAAAAGAAAACAACAAGATTCAGTGCGAAATATGGAAGAAGATTTCCATGGGTATTCATAGGCTCTCTTCTATGGGTTTTCTCGTATGTCATCATTTTTGCTATTCCGAGTGGTTTGACAGCTAATCCTTATCTAACGTTTATCTGGATGGTTTTATCCGTTTGTTTATTTGATACGCTGTATTCTCTCTGGGATGTGAATTATCAATCTATTTTTCCAGATAAATTTCGGTCAGAAAATGTGAGGCAAAAAACTATTGCTGTATCAACAGGTATAGGAGTAGTGGGAATTGCTTTAGGTTTTTTACTTCCCTCTGGACTAGCTGATGTTAATACCATTGAACCTTACCTAATTAACTCCCTCATCATTGCAGTAGTAGCATTTTTCGTTGTATTCGTTTTAATCCCAGGAACAAGAGAAACACCAGATATGATCAATAGATATCTCGAGGATCGAAAGAAGAAAGAAGAAGAATCATTTTTTAGTGAATTGGTTCGTGCTCTCAAAGAACGCAATTTTGCAGCTTGGATTATTCTTTACTTCTTCTACCAATCAGCAACAGTGTCTTTCACTGCAAGTATCCTATATATTGGGGACTATATTTTACCAGAGGGAGAAGGTACAACTATAATCTTTGTTGGATTACTTGTTGGAGCATTAATCGCTATTCCAATCTGGCAGTGGTTAAATTCACGATTCATACAGAATAATCAAAAAACCCTTATGCTTGCTGCAATTACAATGGCCCTACTCATTCTTCCATCAACGTTACCTCAGATTAACACTTCTCTATTGTTTACCATTTTTGTATTTCTAGGGGGTTTGGGTTTTGGAGGATATTGGATGATTATGACTCCTGCATTAGCAGATGTGATTGATGAAATAGTCGTGAAAACAGGCAAACGAAATGATGGGATTTTCATGGGATTTCGGGCTTTCTTTGGACGTTTTGCATTTGCAGTCCAAGCGATCTCTTTTTGGCTTGTTCATGAAATCACTGGATTTAATGCTGATATTGAAACTCAAACTGAGACAGCACTCCTGGGTATTCATATTCATTTTGCGTTATTACCAGCACTTTTCCTTTTCTTAGGCGTTTTTGTGTTCTGGATAATGAATGACCTGAATAAAGAAAAAATAATCGGAATCAAGAGTGAACTAAAGGAACTAGGGCTATAACTATCAATAACATTTGAAGAAGAGACTTTGCGATGAATCTACTCAAAGGGTTCGCACGCGTTTTAACTATTCTTGGACCGATATGTATCGCAGTGGGATTCATAAGTCTCTTTTTTTTTCAGATCCACCACGGAGAAATTACCCTTCCTAATAATTTTCGTAGTAATACATTTGATTTAGTGAAAGGAAAAACTTATTCAATTAAAGTCTCAGGGTCAAATTATCCTTTTGGAGCCAGTGGTGGGAATATAACGCTCTATCTAAGTAATGGAAGGCCAGTTCGTAGTTTTAATATCCAATTCTCCTTTGATGGTGATTCTACAGCTCAAGAGATAATTATTGGCGATTTTAGTGTCACAATCTCTGGAGAATACTATTTTGAATATGTAGAGGAATATTCTTCATTATATAGCCCAGTGAAACTCATAGTTCAAGAATCTCTAACAGAGTATCTTGTTGGATTTGATTCCTTTGAAATTATGGTTTTCGGAGTAGCTTTGCTTATTGCTGGCTATATCTTACCTAAAGGAGCTAATTGGATTTCTAATCGCATGACGGTCCACAGCTCAGAGCAAAAGTATGAATCTCTGGAGATGGACGGAAATATTGAAATAACTGAATTTGAAGAAGAAATAATATGCCCAAATTGTGGTTTTATTGATGATGGGCTTTATTGCAGTAATTGTGGATCAAGATTGAGATAGTTGATTTTATTCAATTTCTATTAATCTTCACGAAATTCCCCAAGAATTTCCTTGGGTAAAGCGTAGAATCCAGTTAATAGAATTGCTAGTGAGATTAAATATACATTAAACCAGATAAACCAAATATATTTCAGTTCTTCAACATGCCAAGGGGCCCAAGCGAGATAGGCTATTCCAAAAAGGGTAAAACCAGCTGCTATAACCTTTGGGGAATTTAATTTGGCACCTTTTCCATAGTTATACCACAAAATCGCTAGAATAAAGGCCATTGGTACAAATTCCCAGTACAGAAAGCCATACATTGTAAATTCAATAGGATTATCAATATTGCTTAAGAATACTAGACCAATTAAAAACCACAATTCTCCTAAAATAAAGATCACAAGAGCAGCTAGATAAGTATATTTCGGAGAATCCGTATAGAGCTTAGTTACACCAATCCACATACCTGCAACCCAGATGATCATAGGGGTTCGCCAGATTAAAAAAAGCAATGGATCCGTCATATCCGCAAATTCGAGACCTAAGGCTTGCAACAACAACCCTAATAGGGTTATTGAATAGATGAGGAATGAAGACCCCCATATCAGCTGAAAAGGAGCTTGTTCTAGTGGTCTAGCTTTAGAGAAATAACGAAATAGAAGATAACCACCAATAATGAGAATGAGAATAAATCCTGCGAGAGAAGTCCCAAATAAATCGTAAGTCGTTGTTAACTCTGGTACTGGAAACCCTTTTGGTCTAGCTATTACTATGAGAGTTGTAGAAATATAGATAATCACAATTATTACAATATAACCACTATTACGAGTAATAAAATCAGACACATCATTTTTTAGTGACATTGTACATCTACCTTGGTTAAAATTGTGAACAGAGGTTTTAACATAATATTCGATTATATTATAAGAGTTTTCTGAGAATAAGTATCCAAATCTCCTACAAAATTTCTCTTATGA
>JBHLPG010000046.1:0-21076 GCA_048939725.1 Promethearchaeota archaeon
AGAGAAGAAATTCCTAATTTTAATTTTGTTGGTATCATTGGAGATCTTGGAGGATGTGGAAAAAGGAGGTTTAAAAAATTAATTTAATTAAAAGATTTACCAAATTTTTGGAATTACTCGGTAACGCACTTTTTGCATATACTCTTGATAACCCTCTAATTCTTTGATGAGAATCCTCTCTTCAAACAAAATTCTAGGGATAAAACAAACTAGAAACAATACTGCTGGGACTAATGCTACATATGATCCTAAGGCAAGTGGTAGACTAAGTACAAACAAGATATTTCCGAGATACATCGGATGACGGACAAAAGCATATGGGCCTGTTGAAATAAGTGTTTGCTTTTCTTGAACTTCAATTACCCTCGACAAATAAGTGTTTTCTTTTAGTACTAGCATAAACACAATTAATGAGCAAACTAATGTCGAAAAACCGAGATATTTGATAAATGACGACACGAGAGGAGATGTCCATTGAAAGGGGCCAACATCGAGTCCAATGAGAATAAACATGGAAATAAAAAATATTCCTGCAACTACAAGGATTATTGTATCGACATTGAAAACTGGCTTGTAATGTTGCCTAGATTTAAGTGCGGTTGGATTCTCTTTGAAAACAAGGAAGTGAAGAGCTATCGCGTAAGTTAGGAGAATAATGATAAAAGCCCAGGCTTCAGGCCAATCAAAAGTGCCAGCTGGTACAAATAATAGAATCGAAAAAAGGATAAAACCGATGACTAACCGAAGTGCCATGGATATAATGAAGCTGATTTCTCCCATTGTAGATGAGATTGATTTAACACATCATTTAAAGCTATGTTTGCATTACAAGTTCTATTTCTTCTTTGTCATGAGAAATCTTATTCGAAATTACGATTTTCAAGGACTAAAACTTGATCTTCTTTAAATGAAACTTCCTTTACGTAATTTATAAGGTAAAGAGGCCACATAAAACTATCTTTTTAATCGAATGGAGATAAAATTCATGAAAGTCCAAGAATTTGATGCAGTTATTGTAGGTGGAGGGCTTTCGGGTCTGAGAGCGGGGTTAGAGCTGTCCAAAGAATGGAATATCGCATTGATTAGCAAAGTTGTACCCGTTCGAAGCCACTCAGGCGCTGCACAAGGAGGAATCAACGCTGCTCTTGGAAATCACCCAGAAGGGAAGGATGATACTCCAGAAAGGCATGCTTTTGATACTGTAAAAGGGAGTGATTACCTCGCGGATCAAGATGCCGTTATGTTTTTGGCTGAAGAAGCCCCTAAGATAGTAATTGAATTTGAGAGTATGGGGGCTCCTTTCTCACGACTTGAGAATGGGAAAATTGCTCAAAGACCCTTTGGAGGAGCTGGTTTTCCTAGAACGTGTTTTGCATCTGATCGAACAGGTCATATTCTTCTCCACACTTTATATGAGCAATGTGTCAGGCAAAGAGTAAATTTCTTTGATGAGTTCTTCTTAATTGATCTTATTACAGTCCAAAACCGAGTGTCAGGACTGGTTGCGATGGATATAACTTCAGGAAAGCTGGTTGTTTTTCGAGCTCCTTACATCATCCTAGCAACTGGAGGATTTGGCTGGATCTATAAAGCGAGTACCAATGCGCTCATCTGTACGGGCGATGGGGTGAGTGCAGCCTTTCGAGCTGGGGTGCCGATGCAAGATTGTGAATTTGTGCAGTTCCACCCCACTTGTTTATATGGAAGCAATATTCTAATGTCAGAAGGAGCTCGGGGAGAAGGTGGTTTACTATTTAACAATAAGAATGAAAGGTTCATGCTAGAAATTGCTCCAGAAGCTAAGGAACTTGCACCTCGAGATATTGTTGCAAGAGCAATTACAACTGAAATAAATAAGGGAAGAGGTTTTGAAGATGCTTATGTTCATCTAGATCTAAGGCACCTTGGCGCTGAACGCATTAAGGAGCGTCTTCCTGGGATTCGTGATATTGCGATCGATTTTGCTGGTGTAGATGCGATTGAAACACCGATTCCCGTACATGCGGGACACCATTACAGTATGGGGGGAATTGGCACTAAATTCGACGGTGATTTTTGTGAAACATCCTTAGAAGGACTTTGGGCTGTAGGGGAAAACGCCTGTATTTCAGTACATGGAGCTAATAGACTTGGCGGGAACAGTTTACTGGAAACATCTGTTTTTGGGCGATATGTGGGCCGAAAGCTTCTAAGCAGAGGTCTTCCTGATCCTTTCCCAGAAGATGAAGTACGTTTGGTAGAAAAGGCGTGTATTAACCAAATCGAAGAGCTGTTCATCCAATGGGAACAGAATACAGGGAAAAAACCTATAGAAATACGAACAAGCATGGGGGAAACAATGAACAAAAATGTATTCGTCTTTCGGAAGGAGGACGAACTTCAACAGGCAGTGAATGATCTTAAACGGTTACAGGAAGAGTTTAAATCAGTACATGTTCCAAACATCTCAACCGCAGCTGGTCGGAAATTTAATCTAGGATTAGTCAGGACATTTGAATTAAGAAATCTATTAGACATCGCAGAAGTGACTGCATTTGCAGCGTTATGGCGGAAAGAAAGCCGTGGAGCTCACTCCAGAACAGATTACCCCGAACGGAACGATAAAGACTTTCTGGTTCACTCCATGGTCATTCGAAATACAGATGGTGAGCTAGAGATGCAAACAAAGCCTGTTAAGTTAGGTCCCTTTGAAGTAAAAGCGAGGAAATATTAGGAGATTAAATAATGGTAGTAAAACAGAAATTCTTGATTTATCGGAAAGAACCAGATTCAGAACCAAGATATCAACGATACAAGATACCAATTAAAAAGGGGATGAGTGTTTTAGAAGCATTATTTTATATTCAAGATCATATTGATTCAGGATTGACTTTTCGCTACAGTTGTCGAGGTGCAATTTGTGGAAGTTGTGGGATGACTATTGACAAACTCCCACAATTAGCATGCAAAACGCAAGTAGCAAACGTTAAAACGACACGAAAACCTCCACGATTACCTGAACTCAATTTTGGGGTTGTTCCAAACTGGAATGAGGAAAATGAAATCCTAGTTGAACCACTGCCAAATATGCCAGTCATTAAAGACCTTATTGTGGATATGGAACCCTTTTGGAAGTTTTATCAGGAGGTTCAACCCTATTTCGTCCGAGAATGGGATGATGTTGTTCCTGAGAGTTTGCAGTCTCCAGATGATGCAAAATCAATCGAACATCTCGTGTACTGTATTCTTTGTGGTGTCTGTTGGACTTGCCCTGTGAATGCGGATAATTCTCATTATCTTGGACCAGCAGCTCTAGCAAAGGCTTATCGATTTATTGCAGATACACGACTCAATGAAGACCAACGGTCTTCAGTAATTACAAGAGTTTCATCCACTGACGCTGTTCTGGCGTGTGAAAAACATTTTGTGTGTAATCGTGTGTGCCCGAAGAATGTGAAACCAGGGACTGCTATCAAAGATACTCGGGAACGATATATACAGCAGTGAGAAGAGAATTTTTGGAGATATTATTAAGTGAAAGATAGAGCTTTACAGGATTATTATCCCGACGATTGGAGTTATTGCTATGGTTGTGGTCGCTTAAACGATCAGGGGTTACATATCAAAAGTTATTGGGTTAAAGAAACCGAAGAAAGTATTTGTCATTTCAAACCTCAACCTCACCATATGGCTGTTCCTGGTTTTGTTTATGGAGGATTGATTGCTTCACTAATCGATTGTCATGCCACTGGTTCTGCAGTTGCAGCTGGGTATCAAGCAGAGGGACGGAAAATGGGAACAAACCCACCCCTCAGGTATGTAACTGCTTCAATCCATGTGGATTATTTGAAACCAACTCCAATTGACGCCGAGTTAGAATTAAGAGGAAAAGTGAAGGAGGTTAAAGGCCGAAAAATCATTGTACTTGTCACTTTATCAGCCAATCAGGAGATTTGTGCTCGAGGAGAGGTTGTTACCGTACAAATCCCAGAATCAATGATCATTTCCCCCCAAAAATAATCTTCTTCTACTTAACTTCCATTGAATCAAACGAAATCTGTCATTAACTTTCTGAGTTTTTCTTTATCTACATCTCTTTGCCAGAGGGGCCTTTTGTCATCTAAATAGACACGAGTATTTTCATGATACGAGGGTTTTGGGTTAAGGTAAAATATACCAAGTGGTAATTTTCCCTTCTCAAAAGTACGAGACATTGCTTCCTTACGATTGTAGGGGTCATAACCTTCTTCAAGATAATATGTGTTCTCCCGATACCACTTGTAGGTATTTATACGATTAAAGCTTACACATGGACAAAACAAATCGATAAGCGCATATCCTTTGTGGTCAATGGCTTTTTTTAGTATTTCTTTTGTTTGTTCACTATGACCTACGAACGCTCGTGCAACAAAAGATGCATTCTGGGCAATGGCTATCGCAATAGGGTTGAATGGCTCGTTATACACCCCAAAATTCTGAACACTCGTAATGAATCCTGTTTCGGAGGTTGGAGAAGCTTGACCCTTTGTTAGTCCATAAACAGCATTGTTGTGAACAATATTCACAATATCAGGATTGTAGCGGATTGTATGAATAAAATGGTTTCCTCCTTCACTAAATGTGCAGCCATCACCACTAATCGCAAATACTGCTAATTCTGGATTAGCTGTTTTGATAGCTAGGGCATTTGATAAATACCTTCCGTGTAAACCATTGATCATATTTCCATTAATGAAATGACTGAATTTACCTGCCTGGCCGATACCTGTAACTATAACAACATCATGAGGTGACAGTTTAAGTTCTACAAGGGTTTCCTTAAGCATTTTTAATGCAGGAAAATTTCCACATCCTGGGCACCAGTGGATTTCAACATCTTGATCAAAATCTGTGTTTGTATCCATCATTTTCACCTCAAATTATTTTGTTCAGACGCTCCATTATTTCTTCAACGGAAAATGGATACCCATTATATTTTAGAACGGATTCATCGATTTTCACGCCAGTTTCCCGTGTGATCAGTTGACCCAATTGAGATGTTGGATTATTCTCAATGATGATTGTCTTATTTGCCCATTGGAGATAATTCTTAACACTCTGATGTAGAGGGTAAACTTGGCTAAAATGTAGAAAACTGAGATTTTTTTTCCTTTCTGCAATTATTTTTACTGCTTCGTTTATAAGATGGTAAGTACTTCCCCATCCGATAATCAAAATGTCATAATCTTTATTCCCGTTTAATATGGGAGGGATAGATTCTTCTTGAATTGCTTTCAGCTTCTTTAGTCTTTTATCAACTGATTTTTTCCTAATCTCAGGATCTTCAGTAATCCTGCTATCCTCAGTGTGAGTATGACTGTCTACTCTGACCAATCCCTTACCATAGCCAGGGATACCACGAGGAGAAATACCATTTTGAGTGAATTGATATCTTATGTAATCCCGACTCGTTTCGATGAAGGCCTTTTTAACAGGAAGATCCGAAGGAAATGGAGGAACGTTGTACATGGAATTGATGAAGTAATGATCAGTTAAAATGATAACAGGAACCTGAAATTTATCAGCTAAATTAAAAGCCTTTTGAGTTAAAACATATGCTTCCTGTAATGACCCAGGAGAGAGGATTATTCGAGGAAAATATCCGTGACCTGCATACAACGCTAATTCCAAGTCTCCTTGTTCGGTTCTAGTTGGCATTCCTGTTGCAGGTCCAGGTCTCTGTCCCAAATGAATGACCATTGGACTTTCAGTGATACCAATCAAGGACAGTGCTTCAGTCATTAGTGCAAAGCCTCCTCCTGAAGTAGTTACTAATGCCCGTGCTCCTGCATACCAGGCGCCATAAGCCTTGTTTATTACACTTATTTCATCTTCACTCTGATCACTTACTATTCCAAACTCTTGTCTATAACGGGCCAGGAATGCACCAATGCCTGTAGCAGGTGCCATGGGATAAAATGTCACGTAATTACATCCTCCAGCGATAGCTCCAAGCGCTATTGCGTCACGGCCATTCACAAGCATTTCCTGAATAACTTCCTGATTTGAGCGAAGGTTCAGTTTGAGAGGAATTTCATTGTTCTGTGTCATATACTCACCTAGATCGTATCCACGATAAGTGGCATTGAGATTTTTGTCAATAACATCTTGCCCTTTCCGTGTAAAACGTTCTGTCATAACTTCTGCGATTATTGTTCGATCTGCTTTGAATAAACCAGTAAGAACTCCTACAGCTACACTGTTGGAATAAACACGATTACCTACTTCCTCTGCTATTCTTTCGAATGAAATTTCAACGAAAGTGCATTTATGAGAATTATGATCCCCAAAATGTTTTTTCTCACCGATAATGCACGTATTAGGTGTCAAGCGGTTTAAAACATGGGGAACTGCCTCTGTTGTAAATGGGATTAGGATATCAATTCGTTCACAAAATGAACGAATCCGTTCTGAAGATACTCGGATTGTTGTAGAATTTGTCCCACCGCGCACGCGAGACATAAACTCACTGGTTGAGAAAATGTTATAACCACAACGCTTCAGAATTTTCGTTAATAATACTTCTACTGTTGCGATACCCTGTCCTGCAGCACCACAAAGGACAATTGAAATATCTCTACTGGAATCCTGACTCATTTTGAACCCATAAGGAAATTAATTAGACGTAACTTCTCATAAGAAAGGAAGCTATATGTGGATTTTTATCTGAAATCATTAAATATCTCAAGAAGGACTTCCTCAGAGTAGACTTCGTGGAGTGTAACAATTGTCAATTGAGTTTCCTCTCCATTCACTGATTATGATCCATCCAAGCGGGCTTATAGTCTACAAGAAGTCTTTCATTCAAGAAACTGTAGATGAGAACCTTTTCTCCGGATTTATTGCCGCAATTCTTGCCTTTTCGAAAGAATTAGGATCAGAGCTATC
This sequence comes from Promethearchaeota archaeon, assembly GCA_048939725.1. Lineage (GTDB taxonomy): Archaea > Asgardarchaeota > Heimdallarchaeia > Hodarchaeales > Hodarchaeaceae > Hodarchaeum. The sequence continues at coordinate 6,907 of JBHLPG010000046.1, forward strand.
AACTATTGGTTTACAAGACATGCTCTTCTATTTCAACCGTTTTAATTTCTTGATCTTTGTCTTGGGTTTAAAAACGGATATAGATCAAGAGATGGTGGAGAATTTCTTTAACCATCTTAGTAATTCCCCCCAGTTCATTCAACTGTCTTTAGATATGGAAACACGGACAATATTCCCTTTACAGGAAACAGAGACGGATGAAGTAGATCAACTGATGAATTCGATTCTTCTACGCTTTGGAGTACAGCTAGATGGGATAGTTAGCTCTGCAGAAGAGCTGACGTTCATTAAAGACATAATTGAACAACTTCGAGATAAAAAAACAACTCCCAAAGAAGTTGCCGAGGGAATATTTGGTGAAGGTCTAACTGCAAAGGATCCTGAATTCATCCAACATAAAATTGATGTATTACGGACTTTTCTTGATTCAGGTTATGTCCACCAATCACTTAAAGAACCCTTAATGAAACTCATTAAGTACCTAGAGCGAACGATGAAGAGTGCGAAGATTTTCGGGTTTTAAGAAGATGTTGAAGACATTGGAGACCATAAGACAATTATGGTGAGTAATGCACCCAATAGAGCAACTGAATGTATTAGGAAATGAAATATAGGTTCTGCGATTATTGCACCGAAAGGGGCAAAGGCAAATGAGATATCAAAGAAGAACACAACTAGATTGATCAGGATAAATCCTACAGTTATTCCAAAGATTTTTCTCTGAACTCGTGTATCTACAACCTCTCTTATAAGCAGAAATAGGAAAATTACAATGATTCCTGAAAAGATTAGAATGGATCCAGTGATCCCAATCCAACCAAAAAGTTCTCGGATTTTACCTGGTTCGTGGTCCCCATAACCATATCCTCCAGTCTCGACAAGGGTTACATAATCACCAATGACCCCGAAAACGATTAGTATAACTGTTAACGAGCCCCATATTAATAATTTTGTAGATGTAAAAAGAGTTTCTTTATAATAGAGGTTTAAAGCGACTAATGACCCAGAACTCAATCCAAGAATCAATGTTATGATGGATAGCTCTCTAACAATGTTTGCGACGTTAATATCTTCCAATCCGAAGAGATAATAGGTCATAATCCCATCAAAAATTTGGTGTAAGCCAACACCAGTAAAAAAGCCTAGAAACATCTTATTCAAACGAGCACTTCTATCACGGGATAAAACGACTCCTCCTGCGATACATAGTAACATCCCAGAAATAAAACTAAAAACAATATGTAGTAAAATATTGTATGATAATACTTGATTCAAAGCCATTGTTTCAGAACTCCCATTCTTTGATTACTAGGACAAGTAAAGGATTTGGTCCAGTATATATTTTAGTAATCTCTTGAAATTCGTAAAAAGAAAAAAAGAGTAGAAGGCAAAGTTAGCTTTTTCGTTTCTTCTTTAGATAGACAATCATTGTAGTTAGACTCATGAGGATGAAAACTATTCCAAGTACAACCGCATTTTTTTTAGGAGGTTGAATCGTTTCCGATACCTCTTCAGAAAACTGACTTTCTCCCACTATGTTTCTAGAAAAGAACAACATTGAAAAAAGCTTTACTTGATTATTCAAGGAAGCATAGTTAAGTAAGTGATTTCATAGGAAGAGGATACAAATGGAAGAAATGATTTGGCACAAGAGTAAAAAATGGCCTAAAACAGTGAAGAAGACCCTTGGGGACAAGTATCCCAATGAACCTTTATTTAAGATGCTTGATAAAACTGCGGCCAAAAGCGGATCTAATACTTACACTATCTTTGAAGGAATGCATTCAACTTTTGCTGAAGTTAAAGTAAATGCGGATCGGATAGCTAATTATTTAGTAAATAAGGGAATAACAAAGGGGGATCGCGTTGCAATCTTTTTACCGAACTTACCGCACTATCCTATCATTTTTTTCGGTATCTTAAAAGCAGGGGCAGTAGCAGTTACCTGTAATCCTATGTACAAGACTTCGGAGTTAAATTTCCAATTAAAGGATACAGGTGCTAAAATGATTTTTTGTATGGATGATGAAACCTTCACACCTATAGCCTATGATGCTGTAGAAGATACTGAGATTGAGACTGTTGTTGTTTGTAGTGTAAAGCAGTATTTACCCAAAAAGAAAGCAATTCTTGGGGGAATATTTGGGAAAATCCCAAAAAGTCCATATTATCGAGAAGACATTACAGTCTTTTTTGATGAGATTATTTCTACTAGTGACCCAATCGCCCCCAAAATCGAACTGAATCCCGAAGAAGATTTAGCACTCATTCTGTACACTGGTGGTACGACTGGTACTCCTAAAGGAGCGATGCTTTCCCATCGTAATCTCTATTGTAACATTCTCCAACACGACGAGTATGTCCAGCTTATTACCGAGGAGTACATTGATGAACCCCTGCGTTATAGGTATGGAGAAGAAGTATTAATAGGCGCTCTTCCATGGTATCATTCCTATGGGTTAACCCTTACAATGCTTGTTGCTGTTTATATCGGAAGTAAAGTTATTGTTATTCCTGATCCCCGTGCTGGTGATCCTCCTCTAACTGTCGTCCTAGAAGCAATTCACGAGTATAAAGGAACAGTTTTGCATGCTGTTCCAACTATGTATGCGGCGATTGCAAATCATCCAGAGGTGCATAAGTATGACTTGAGTTCTTTAAATGCTTGTGGTTCTGGTGCTGCTCCCCTTCCACCCGAGCTGGCGAAGAAGTTTGAAGAAGTAACAGGAGCAATCGTTTTTGAAGGATATGGATTGACAGAAACTTCGCCTCAAACACATGCGAATCCCACTAATAAGGACACTCGAAAGTTCGGTACAGTGGGTTTACCGATTCCAGACACCTTTGTCAAAATTGTGGATTTAGATACTGGTATGAAAGAAATGCCAATTGGAGAAGATGGAGAAATTGCACTTGCAGGGCCCCAAATTTTTAAAGGGTATTGGAATAGACCTGAACAAACAAAGGCAGTTTTCAGGGAAATTAATGGTAAGAATTTCTTCTTAACTGGTGATATTGGACATCTGGACGAAGAAGGGTTTACTGTCATTACTGATCGGAAAAAGGACATGATAAATGTCTCTGGATTGAAAGCATATCCCCGTGAAATTGAAGATAAACTGTATGAAAACCCTAAGGTCCAGCTTGCGGCTGTTATTGGATTACCTCGTGAGGATGATCCTAGTAATGAGTATGTAAAAGCGTACATAGTTTTAAAGGAAGGGGTAATTGCCACTGAAGAGGAATTCATTGAATGGTGTAGGGATCGTATGGCGGGTTATAAACGACCCAAAGCTGTTGAATTCCGTGATGAACTACCATTAAGCCAAGTTGGCAAAATTCTGAGGCGTGTTTTACGAAAAGAGGAAGTAAATAGTAAATCATAGTGAATAAGAGCCCACCTCCTTTTTAAATATCATTAAAACTATCCAAGAATTCCAAAAAGCCAATGATTCGGATTTTTTATCTAGACAGTCTTTTATGTAGTGACAATACATTTTCTACCTGATAAAAGTACCACCCAATTTGTTTCAAGGCAATCGATGGCAATAAAACCTTAAATATGAATCACCTGTATGAATACGTAAGAGTTACGGAGATTTGTTCCATTCTTCCTATTCTGGGTGGGTGTAGGAATTGAGAATGCTCAAAAATATCAAGCTCTATATCTTGTTGTTAATCTATATAACAAATCTAACAACAATCACAGAGATCTCTGTGAATTTTGATGAAACGCTTGACCAAGTAAATGTAGTACCAAGGCTAATGACTACATTACAAACTAATTTTGCTGAAAAAGAAAGTTCTAAAATCAATTCTCAGTCAGTATATTCAAAGATAAACAGTCAGGTTGATGTAACATTAACAGAATCACATCAGCTTATTCCAAGAGCTGGGATTCAGTCAAGCTCTTCAGAAGACGAAGTGGATAATAATTTCTCTAATGTTGATAGCTCTGAAGATAAAGGTTGGCATTCAAACTTTAGTGATCAACAGATTGGTCCTGATTCCACATATGACATATTAACTGAGGCTGGTGATAGCCAAATCAATCAAATAGACCTTCCTGTTGTTTCTTGGAATGGTTGGCAAGACAATTGGGTAAGACACGGTACTTCACCTTATCTAGATGTTCAAGATGAACCATCTAGTTATGTTTATGGGGTAAAGGATGGGAAGGGTTCTTCTGACGGAGACATAACAGGTGAATTTAATTTTGAAGATACAAGTCAGATGGGAATAATCCTATCTGTGAAGTTACTAGTTTATGGGCGTGCACATCCCTTTGACCCTAGGAAATCCTATTTTTCAGTGTATTTATGGGTTGGTAGTAAGTATACTGAAATAATGAGTTTCTACAATGTAGGATATTGGATATGGCAGGAAGTTGACATTACCGCTGATATTAATACGTGGTCTCAGATTAATGAAGCTAAGATTTTTCTTAGAACAGAAGATCCGCTGGGTGTAAAAAAGGGGGAGCAAGCTTGTGATGCAGCCTTAATTCGTGTTGAGTATGAGACATTAACTCATGAAGTTGATTTAGAAGTTCAATGGACATCTGCTGATTACACTAGAACAAATGAAGAACTCGCTATTTACACGGGAGACTTGGGAGAAGAAGGTTTACGGGTCGATGTATGGACTGGATCATGGCAAACAATAATTCCAACCTTAGCTGCAGATACTTGGAACAACATTAGTATATCAAACTATCTTACTTCTCAGACGTTTACAATCCGATTTAAAGGGACGAATGAAAGTGTTGATTGGATTCAAGATCAATGGGGAATAGATATTACCTTATTGCATACTTGGGATAGTAATCATGCTCCCATTGCTGCTAATTTAACACTTTCTCCTAATCCTCTCCTTAGTAACCAAACCCTTTCATTAAGTTATGATTTCTTTGATGAAGATGGGGATGATGAAGATGGTACAGAGATCCGTTGGTATAAAAATTCTGTATTACAACCTGCTCATAACGATTATACTCAAATCCCTTCATTTGAACTTGAAAAAAATGATTCATGGTATGCAACTGTGCGACCAAAAGATGGACAACTATTCGGAAATATAAGTATTTCTGAAAGTATCACTGTGAAGAATACACCTCCTACGGTAGATAGTGTTGTTGTATCTCCTAGTGAACCAAAAACAAATTTTGAGTTACAAACATCCTATCAATGGAATGATATTGATTCAGGTGACTTGGAAATAGGATCCAAAATATATTGGTTTCTTAACAGAACAGGAGCGTTCATACTACAAGGGGATTACAATGATTCTACAACTATTCCAGCAAGTGAAACAAGGAAAGGAGATTGGTGGTATTATAGTGTTACCCCATGTGATGGTGAAGATTATGGTATTTCTAAGTCTTCAAGCATTGTAACCATTAAAAACACCATACCCACGTTACTAAACTTAACAATCAATGATCATAATGAATCAGCCACAGTTTTGGATAATGTCGATCTTCAAGCCAATTACAGCTATTTCGATATCGATAACCAAGAAAATCCATTAGTTGATAATCCAGATTTAGCTTCATGCGAGATTCGTTGGTATCAGACGGGCTTATTGATGCCCAATCTTAATGATACTCTTCTTGTTCAGGAAGGAAACACTTCAACAACGGATTGGTGGCAATTTAAAATCAGAATCAAAGATGATGACGACTATAGTGACTGGGTTTGGTCCCCCTCTGTTTGGATCGGAGTTGCTCCGAATAATTTGCCTAAAGCGGAAAATTTAACTCTAGATTTAAGTAATCCTGTACATGGTGGTTTTTTATACATTGATTATGACTATTATGATGAGGACGGAGATGATGAAACCATATCCATCTATCAGTGGTACAAAAACGATGTTCATCAGTCTCAGTATGATGGCATACGTAATTTAACTATTGCTTTATTAATCAAAGGGGATTCTTGGTATGCCAAAGTAAGACCACGAGATTTATACGATTATGGAGAATGGAATGTCAGTCCAATAATAATCATCCAGAATTCTGCACCACATGTAACTTCGGCGGAGATTTTTCCCACAATAAATGTTTATACCACAAACATTTTAGTTGCTAATTTTGAGGGTGATGATGTAGATGTTAATGACCATATTATTGGTTATGATATTATTTGGTACATGAACAGTGTTCCAGTACCTGCATTATCAAATAGTACAGAGGTGACTGCTAATTATACTAGTAAAGGGCAATATTGGATCTATGAGGTGCAGGTTTTTGATGGTCAGTCATGGTCTGATCTAGTTTCACCAATGGTTGGGATTTTTATCCAAAATTCCAAACCATATGTTGAAAACATTACCTTAGTCGGAGGCCATAATACCAGTGAAGATATAACCGTATACTATGATTTTGTTGATATAGATGGAGATCTCGAGTCAGAAAAAACGGAAATCAAATGGATGATCTTCCATATGGGAAATATTGTTTCAAATCCACCACAAACTCAAACCTTACCGAGTTCTTGGATTACAGCTGGTGATTATGTATTCTGTTGGATTCAGCCATCAGATGGAGAAGCATTCGGTACTATAACTGATTCTACTTCATTTCCAAATGGTTACCTTCTTGTAGGAAACTCAGCTCCAGAATTAACATCTGAACCGATAATTCTAGACTCTAATGGTGAAATGAACTTTACTGTGACAACCTTTCTCTATGTGAGTTATTCTGCTTTGGATATTGATCAAGACGAAAGTTATTCTGTGTATGGTATTGAAGAAATTGAGGGTTTGGTTGAAGGATCGAATATAGTTGTGGGTTCAGATTATAGATGGTATAGGAATGGGGTTCTTATCCCTGAATTAACTAGTCCATATGTAGGTTCAAGTTATTTAAATAAGGGGGATTCATGGCTAGTTAGTGTCCGTCCAAGAGATTTATCTGAAGCAGCGGGAAATTGGGTTAATTCATCAGTTATTATTATTAGTAATACTCCTCCAATTTTAATAGGATTTGAATTCATTTTTAACAATATAACTAGTAATGTGTTTCCAGCTGATCGAATAGATGAGTTCTATGTTGAGGATGAAAATATCTCGATCAATTATGTTTTTGTTGACTATGATAATGATTCTGATTATTCGAAAATTCAATGGTTTAAGAAAAGAGGCGATGGTTCTTGGGAAGAACTTTTTGAGTTTGAAAATATGACTATCATTCTTAGTGCGAATTTATCGCCAGGTGACTATTGGTTTTGTCAAATCACTTCATTTGATGGATTCACTAGTGGTAATCAAATCAACTCAAGCCAGATATTAATCGAAAGTAGACCTGTAATCCATTCTTATGCTACAAATCCCGATAAAATGGAAGAGGGAAGATATGAATTAAGTGTTAATGTTACAAATCATCAATACCCGATTTCCCGTGTTGAATTTGAAATATGCTGTACTGATAATACAACACAAAATTACTTAGGAATACAGGTTGAGAATGCAGAGAGTATATGGACAATCCAATGCGACATTCTGGATTATCTTGACGAAGAAATTATAGTGAATGTTAAAGTAATATCCCAGGTTGAAGATACAGATTTTGAAATCTTTTCCATTATATCCTTTAATTTCACTGTGAAGGATAACGTACCTCCCCAAGTTTTAGAGGTTGAGATCCAAATTGATGAGCAAAATCCAACAAATCTAACTTTTTATGCAAAAATCCAAGAAGGAGGCTCAGGAATTGCGAAGGTTATTTTATTGTACTCCATTGAAAAAGAGACAGGTAATGGAGGATTTGGTTCAAGAGTGTTTCAGAGTAGCGATCCAACCGAGGTTCAAATGTCCTATATAAATACTACTGGGGATGCAGCCCTTTACTCTGTCTCTATTGACTTTTCTCCGTTAAAAAGTGGGAATATTATCTACTGGATTCAAACTGAAGACGAAGTGGGCAATACTTATGAGGATTATATGTCTGATAAATTCCACATTGAATTACCAAGAGACATAACAGGGGACATTTTAATCTCAAGTGGAGTAGTTGTTTTAATTATAGTTTTTCTACTTATTTTTATTTCCATTGTGCGAACAAAAAGGAGGCAGAGAGTTTATTCTAAAACAAGAATGGAAATTGAAATCGGAGAAAAAGCTTCAGACATTTTCTCATTACGAGCAATAATCTGTAAGAATAAATATGGTCTTCCTCTTTATACCCAAAACTTTGGGGGACAAGATCAAGACGGTGACTTAATTGCTGGATTATCTACGGCAATGTCTGATTTTGTAAGTCAATTAGCTCAAAGAACAATAGGATCAGGTGAATTTGATGTTCTAGAAAGGGAAGGATTCACTATTCTTTCCTATCATAGTGAATCAATTATTATTAGCATTGTATCAGTCGAAAGAGTAAGCTCATATATGAAAAAACAACTAATCAAAATTAGTAATCAAATAGAACAGGCGATTCCTATAGAAGATTTAGAAACAGCAGTGATAAGCAAGCAAGAGGAAATAAAAATTATCATTTACGAGTTTCTGCCATTAGGAATTCTTCATCCATTAACAATTGATTTTAAGGTTGCTAAAGAGCGAAGAAAAAAGCTTCAGAAAAAAGAAAGAAAATTGTTACATTCTTTTAAAAAGATTCCATCATTCATAGAAGGAAAACAAATTTTTTATGCAACTACATTTATTTCAGTATTTACTGCCAGAGGAATATCATTTATTCAAGCCTTTAATTTTCTTGAACATTGTTATACCCTCGGCATTCTAAAACCTTATACAGAAAATGAGATGAACCAATAATTATTAAACAATCCTTTTCCTATTTTTGTCGGAAGATCGTTGGAATATTGCCATAATCAGAATAAATAATTGAAGAGACTCATATTTTTTCCCCCAATTTTCCCTTCAAATTATTCTTGAGTGTGATAAATAATGAATGATCTTGATAAATCAGTTCTTGAATCCCTTAACTATTCTACTGATGCCAAAATATGGTTTCAGGGGAAAGGAGAGCGTTTTATTAAGAAGCTGGGAGTGTTAGAAGGCCAATCAATTCTTGATTTTGGATGTCGGATCGGTCATTATGTCATACCTACTGCTGTTGTTGTTGGATCAACTGGACAAGTTTATGCTCTTGACAAAGACCACTCCTCCATTGATTTTTTGATAAAAAATGCGACAAAACTTGATTTAAACGAACGTATCATTCCGATTAAGACCACAGGGGAGTTTGATCTACCTGTTAATGACACCAATCTTGATGGTATCCTTTTGTATGATATTATACACATAATTCTAGGGATTGATGGAACTCTTACCCCTCTTCAGTCATTACTAACAGAATTTTCTCGTGTGCTTAAACCAGGAGGGTTATTATCTATATCGGTGGATCACCTTAATAAAATGAAATATACAAAACAGGATATTTTCAATGAAATAAGCACAATTTTTACTTTTAGTAATACAGTTAGGGAGGAAATTATGCACTGGGATTGGTTACGAGAAGGTCAGGTGGACAATTTCATCAAATAATATATGATTAAAAGAACTCCTTGAAATGTCGTTAAAATTGAACATAATCAGAAACTTAAAATGAGATAGATAGTACCATACATTTATGAGTTCGATAACGATTGAGTCCCTCCTTACCCGTGAAGATATTCCTGAAGATGCAAAAATTGTCATAAGAGCAGAGATTAATTCTTATGAGCGTAAAATGAAGAATTCACTGCTATCATTAATACAAAGCGAAGCAAGGTTAGAAATAGCATTAGAAACAGCGGATCTTGGAATATGGGAGCATAACATCGAAACTGGAGAAGTTTTTCGAAGTGAACGAGTGTCTCAAATATATGGCTACTCCCCCAGCGAAATGCCCTCAAATGTTGAATCGTGGCAATCGCTTATTCATCCTGAAGACAAACCTAAAGTTTTAGAGAGACTTAATCAACTAATCCAAGGACATCTAGAGGTTTTTAAAGCAGAATACCGTCTTCTTCATAAGTCAGGTGAATGGAAATGGGTTTTAAGCCGAGGAAAAGCTATAGAACGAGATCAAGATGGAAAAGCACTTAGATTGACTGGCACTATAATAGACATTACCGCACAAAGGTCAACAGCTAGGGCATTACTTGAGAGCGAGGCAAAATATCGCCTTTTATTCGAAGGAGCACCGATCCCATCAATGGAATTTGATTTATCACAGACTCTGGACTACCTAGATCAATTACAAATACAAAAATCCCAAGATTTTGAAGAATTATTGGCAAAAAAACCAGAAGAGATTTCACGACTTGGAGAAACAATCCAAATACTTAATGCAAATGAAGAAGCTTTAAAGTTCTTCCAAATTAATACCAAAGAAGAGTGGGCAATAAGTAAAATTGGTGATCCCCAAGTTGGACATCCATTCTTCAAGCAGATTTTGAAAAATATATTGGAAGGAGCTAAATCATATGAAGATGAAATTATCGCTCAAACCGTAAAAGAAAAAAAAGAAATCACAGCACTTTGTAAAGCTTCGTTCCTACCTGATTCACATCAACGATTAACTAGAGTTATTGTCTCCTTAATAGATATCACAGCGTTAAAGCGGACAGGAAATGCGTTACGGGAGAGTGAGGGGAAGTATCGCTCTTTGGTAGAACAAGCACAAGATGGAATTGTTATTGTACAAGGTAGCAGGTTAGATGGGAAGATGACATTTTTTAACCAGCGCTTTGCCAATATGCTTGGATACAAGACTGAAGAATTACAGAATACGTTATTTACTCAGATAGTCCAGCCAGAGGTTTTGAAGCGTCTTTATAATCAATTGGCAGATCAGATAGTCCGTCCAATATTTGACTCGACGTTAGTGATGAAGAACGGTCATACATTAGAAGTTGAGCTGAATTTAGGAGTAATTCAGTACCAGGGAGAATTATCTATGCTAGCGATTGTAAGAGACATCACAGAGCGCAAAAAAACTGAAAAGCTTAGGAGAGAATTGGAACACCGCCGGGATAATTTTGTATGGATGACCAGTCACGAATTACGTACACCACTAACTGTAATACGGGGTTATATCGATTTATTACTGATGAATCTTGGCGAAATAAAAGAAAACAAACAAGAAAAGATTCTAAAGACCATCTTGAGTAACATACAAAGATTAGAAAGATTAACTGATCAAGTTTCACTCCTTGCGCAATTCCAGTATGGGACGTTTAAAATTCAAAAACAACAGTTTGATTTTTGTACTTTCTTCAATGAGGCCATGGAACCCTATAAAATCATGTTGGGAGACCAATTTGAATTTGATAGTTGTAAGTTGATGCCTCCTCTAATGGTTGAAGGAGATAAGAATCGATTAGCGCAGGTGGTAGATAATATTCTGAGAAACGCTATCAGACACACACATCAAGATCATAGGCTAATTAAAGTTCATCTTGAAGTACACCCCTTAGAAATACTAATTGATATCAGTGATAATGGTGCTGGGATAGATCATGAGAATCTTGATCGAATATTTGAGCAATTTGTGTCCATAGAGACTGTATACTCAGCTACAGGCACTGGAATTGGGTTGTACTTATCACAACGGATAATGGAGGCTCATGGAGGTGCAATAAAAGCTCATAGCGAGGGTATTGGGAGAGGTTCGAACTTTACGATTGAATTTCCCAGAACTTGGAAGAGTGATGTTTGATCTAAATCTACTTTGTGATAGAAATCTTTAGTTTACTCTATTCGTTCAATCTTAAAGTAAACAGGACGATACCAATCCGTACAACCACCTATATTCGCATGTTCATTCTTCATATGAGGAATGGTTCCTCCATACACAAGAGTTAGAATATCATTACGGATGTCACCCCAAGCCCACTCGCAAAATCCTTCTGGAGGTCTATATCGATTCTCCTTCGTAACAATAAACTCTTGGCCGTCTTTAAATCGTCCACAAGGCTCCACTCCTTGGTATTCCTCCTTGAGGTATTCACTAACAATATCTTTGTTTACGGTTCGTTTTATTACAGTAATTTTACAGTCGTACATGATGATTTCACCAAAATTTAAGCTCTGATAGTTGTAAAGAATTTAGAATGATTATTATTTTCCGTAGAATCGATTTGACTTTTTCAATTCCACTTGCGGCGTATTGTATCTAACGAATTTTTATTAATATTTGTGTCTCATCCGACCCGTACAATCTCATTGGTTAATGGCTAGCTATTGGATATTGTGATTATATGAGAAATGATAGGAGTTTAGGATTTACCCAATTTGGGCTAGTTATCTTCATTACAGTTATATTACTTTTAAATATTGGATACTCGAATTCGGAGATCCATCCGAGGAAGATTTTGTTATCAAAGAAATCAGGGGGTATTAATCTTGATTCCCCTATCCAGCTTAACAAATCCGACTTAGCTGCATTTCTAGACGAGACTATCACCGATTATATGGAGGAACAGCATGTGGCAGGGATTACCATTTCTGTAGTGAAAGATAGTGATTTATTATTCTCAAGGGGTTATGGCTATGCTGATATCGCTCAGGGCATCGAAGTTTCTGCAAATGATACTCTTTTCAGTATAGCTTCGATTTCCAAGACTTTTACAGCCACTGCAGTGATGTTACTTGTCGAAAATGGTACTCTTGATTTGGATGAAGATATCAACACTTATCTTGAATCCTTCCAAGTACCTACACTTTCTAGTGCAAGTCCAATTACTCTAAGTCATCTTTTAACCCACACGGCTGGATTCGAGGAAAGCTGGGAGAATATCTTCTATTCCAATTATGAGAGTCTACCCAGTCTAGAGGAATTTTTAACAAACTTTTTACCTTCCCGTGTGTTTCCTCCTGGCCACATTCAATCATACTCTAATCTAGGGTCTGCATTAGCTGGATTGATTGTTCAGGAGGTCACTGATCAGCCTTTTGCCCAATATATTGAAGAGCACATCTTGAAACCACTTGGTATGAATAGAACGACTGCGTTTCAAGAGTCAACAGGACCCTTTATAACTAACCGTTCCAGGGGATATAGTTTTTCAAGTGGTACATTCTGTCGTTTCCCTCATTATTACTGTGCAGTGCCCCCTGCAGGTGGAATGAGTGCTACTGCCCAAGATATGGCAAAGTTCATGATTATGTTTCTCAATGAAGGAATTTATGATGGTAAACGAATATTGACTGAAAACTCCGTCCTCCAAATGCGAGCTGAACAATTTACTGGACATCCAAGTATGGATGGGATTGGTTATGGATTTTACACTCGTACTTTGAATAATCAAACCTTAGTAGGACATACAGGTGGTATGCCAACTTTTTCAAGTATCATGGCTTTGTTACCTAAGCATGAATGTGGTATTTTTATATCCGTAAATACTGTTGCAGCTGGTTGGGATGAGATATTAACAGCCTTTTTGAACCGCTATTTTCCTGCTCCATCAATCCAAGTAAAAGATCCTTTACCAACAACACCAGACCGACTTACAATGTTCGAGGGATACTATCTTCCAACGCGGAGGCCATATGTGGACTTGGATGAATCTATGATCACAATATGTAATGATATAATTACAGAAGTCAGTGCCATGGATGACAATTCATTACATGTCAGGTCAAATTACTTACCCATTGATGGGATGAGTTTTGTAGAAGTTGAAGACTATATTTTTCGTGATAAGTCAGGAGAAACCGATATCTATATTGCTTTTCGCGAAGAAGGATCAGGAAATATCAGTTTCATGTTCTTAAGTTTGTCTGCATTAACAGCAATGGAAAAACTCTATTCATGGTATTTGGAGGTCTCTGGGACTGAAGAACTCGAATGTAATTAAGGAGAGACTAATCAAAACATTTTGTGGTCTGTCACTGCTGCTGATTGGCAAGAATGTACTTATACAATCTATCGGAATGGATCCAATATAGCGACGGGTACAGATCAAATAATTGTCCACAATATAGACAATCTTGCAGCAGGGGTTTATAATTTCACGATTGTAATAATGGATGTCTTTAATAACAAAGTCTCCCATACTGTCATTGTAAACGTGATCTCTCAGTCAAAAGATACGACCTTTCTTTCTTCTTCTGTTTCATTATCGGCAAATACCTCTATTATCTCTTCTCCAACCCCAGGTTGGGCTATTGTACCTTTTATTCTTTCTTTCATTTTTATACTAGTAATGAGAAGAAAGACAAG
>JBHLPG010000282.1:0-5181 GCA_048939725.1 Promethearchaeota archaeon
TATCCCAAGCAGCCCCACCAAAATAGCTAGAGAAAATTAATTCCGGCCCATCACTTGTTAGCTTTGCCACAAATCCATCAACTTCAATCGTGCTGTAATTTTCCTGCCAAGCGTTTACTATTGGAAAATCAGAAGACCAGGTTCTACCAGTAATAATAATATCTCCCACTGAATCAATAGCAACCCCAAAACAATCATCCATGTGGGAACCACCAAAGTAAGTTGCATAAACTAGGTGACCAGAAGAGTTGTACTTAGCTATGAAGAAGTCTCGATAATAAGTACTACTGATGGAATCTTGGTAAGCATCTTCAGTAATGGGAAAGTCTTGACTCCCAGTGAATCCTGTCGCAACAATGTTGTCTTGATGGTCTAAAGCAATCTTGTCTATACCCTCATAGCTGCTCCCACCTAAAAAGGTGGAATATAAGATGGTGGAACAGTTTGCTGAAATACGCATAAGAAAACCATCTGATCCACCATCAAAAACTGATTGAGCAGCATCTGGTGTAACTGGAAAATCGGCCGAACCAGTTCCCCCAGAGATGATGAGATTGCCCGTTGAATCTAATTCAAAATCATTGACACGATCATCTCCAATTGTTCCAAGATAACTTGAATAGAGGATTGATCCATTTGCAGCAAATTTACTGATGAAAATATCATAAGAACCAGAATAATCTGCCTGATACGCTTCCCCTACGATTGGGAAATCATCAGATTGAGTTATCCCAACAACGACAATATCATTAGATTCTACAACTTCAACGAAAAGTGCTCCATCCATACTAGATCCCCCTAGAAATGTTGACCATAAGAGTTGCCCATCTGGATCAAATTTCGTTAAGAATGCATCACCACCAACACCATGATCATCATTTCCACCACCCGCAAAAGTATCCTGAAACGCATTCTGGATTGGAAAGTTGGTAGATAATGTATTACCAGTGATGATCATATTACGATGTGCATCCGTAACTATATCTTTTATGTGATCTTCTGAACTATCACCACCAAAATAGGTCGAATAGATATAATCTTCTATATTAACCTCTAGATGGAGCTCGTGGAATGGAGTAATAGTAGACATACAGTTGACAATGTTTAAAGCTAATAAAAAAGCAACCATAAAAGGTATGATTTTTAAACTATGTTTGTTTTGCATTTATTATTCCTCAATGAGAATCGAGCATTATATTTATCTTAGCGACTGTAAGTTCTCATGAAAACTGCTCGATTAACTAACCCAATGAGGAATGGATAAGGATAAAAGGAAAAGTAGTATTTTCAAAAATGAAACTAGTTTCTGGGGAATTATAGAAGATATCTCTCATGAATTTTTCTCTTTTAACCGAGCGATTGCGATCTGTAAAGCCTCATTTAGAGTGGAAAGAAACGAAACTCCTTTTGATGTAATTGAAAAATTCCTATAACGCGCATCTTGAAGAACTTGAGTAGACACGAATGCCTCAACATATTGTAAGTCAACTAACTTTTTGATTTCTCTAGTAAGGCTTGGAGTGGGAATCTTGAGGCTTTGAGCTAACTTTGTTGGATTGGTTTCACTTGGATCCTGATAAGCAATCTCAATGAGGGTTAAAACTGTTCTTCCTTTCAATTCTGACCGAAGATCTTCATGAAATGTAGAGGGAAAGTATTCGACCATGGATGTCTGACTTGTTGGCTCTAATTGTGGTACATCTCTTAATTCTAACGGATAGGTCCCCTTAATATTATCTAATCCAATAACGACTTTATGACGAATTTCTTTCAAATATTCAGCTTCGCTCGACCGTATTAACTCAACAAAAGTGTGTTGCTTTTTGAACCTGGGACCAATACGGAAGTAAGTTAATCCAGCTCCCGAGAGAATAATAAAGGAGCCAAGAAGACTAAATAGTAGAAAAATTTGATTGTTAGGTTCTCTACCTGATTTTATATCGGTGGTTGTGGTAGAAGAGGACTCTGTTGGCCGATTGTCAATGGAAAAAGTATTATCTGAGACATCTTCCTTTTCTACCCATTCTTTGCTTCCTGCGATGACTTTAACTAGATAATTATCACCATAAGTTTCGTAGAGGGGAGTGTTCCACTCATAAGTTGATTCAATAATAGTAAATGCTAACTGGATCCAATTTTCTCCTCCATCTGGGGAATAAAAGACTGAATACCAAGGAGAGTCTCCTAAGTACATACTAGAAAGTGCCCATTGGATCGTTACAGTTCCATTTAGAGTTTCTCCTCCATTGGGAAAGAGAATGGTTAAACCATTATTTTGAGACATGTAGAATGAAGGAATTTTATCTGAATAATGATATCTTGAAGAGAAGAGAGACTGATCCCTCGAAGAAGAGAAACTACTCATTATTGGGCAAATAATCAGACAAGATAATATAATAAAGCAACCTAGTACAAGTAAATTCGTTTTTCCCATAATGGCTTCCGCTAATGAAGTTTTTTGTTTTCTTTTTGAAGGAATTTGTTACTGAAAATCAAATCATATCTAGGAGTAGTATGAAATATTTATTGTTGAATTTTCGAATAAAAAGATATTAAATACCCGTCTGGATCTTTGAATGTGAACTCCCTGTCTTTCCAAGGTTTATCTTCAATTTCATCAACAATTTCTACTTTATTTCGATATTTTTCATATAGTTGATCTACATTTGGGACGTTAATATAGAATTGAACTCCAGAACCATCTACTCCTCGTGGATGTAACTTATGATTGATATCAGAGAAAGTCTTTCCTATACTAAAACGATCATTACCAATCCGAAAGCACACCCATGTAGGCTTTTCTTGATTGGGATAATATTCAACAATCTCAAACTTTAGTATATCACGGTAAAATTTAATCGCATTCTCAATATTGGTTGAATAAATCATTGGTTCTAACTTCATTTCTTTTCCTTCTCCACTCAACTATTTTTATTTATAAGCCTGATTCAAAAGTTTACATTTCGCACTTATTATGAATTTTTAAAGGTGTTACATAAATGAAACAATTATTAAACAAAGCTCAAGAAATTGTAGACTATTTGGTAGACAAGGTAGAAGATATTGATTTAATATATTTGTTTGGAGGATTAACTCAAGGAAAAGCACATCCAAGATCAGATATCGAAATGGTTGCTGTTTCGGACAAGAAAATATTCAGATGGGAATATGTATTAGATAATAGACCAATTTTTATATGGCCTAGAAGCTGGGAACAATTAGAAAATATTGCTACTGCAAAAAATGGGTATTGGAGTGTTGCTGGTGCTTCTATTGTACATGCCAAGGTTCTTTGGCAGAAATCAGTTGAAATGAAAGAGAAATTTGTTGAGATCCAAAAAAACGTAAAATCAGGAGCAAAAGCCACTCTTAGGAGATCGCTAAATACCTTTGATATGTTATATGGTAAGCTATGGCGAATACAAAAAGCTATTGAAACATGGAGATTCAAAGACATCAATTTTCTTATTTGGGATATACTGAAAGAGATTATCAATTCTTTAGCTGCATTGAATAATCAATTCTTACTAAATAACTGGGGAAAACAAATTCAAGAACTACAAACCTTTAAAATAATCCCGGAGAATTTCATTGAAAGATATCTTACTTTACTTCAATCACCGCCAGAAAAAACTTTACAGATTGCTGCTGATCTAGTTGACGATTTGAATAAGCTTTTGAAGAATTGGATATTAGAAACTCAATTTTCAATTGAAAAAGATTTGGAAGAAATCGTCACAGATTGGCCTACAGTCTTAGAATTTCAAAACAAAGCGATTTCTGCCGCAGAAGAAGAGGATTTTTCTGTTGGCCTCTATGCTGCAAGCGATAATGCATGGTTTGATCTTTGGGCTTTCACAGCATTACGAAATATTAAATGGAACAAGAGTTGTTTTTTCTCTGCGACTGATGAAC
This sequence comes from Promethearchaeota archaeon, assembly GCA_048939725.1. Classification (GTDB taxonomy): domain Archaea; phylum Asgardarchaeota; class Heimdallarchaeia; order Hodarchaeales; family Hodarchaeaceae; genus Hodarchaeum. The sequence goes on from JBHLPG010000282.1 coordinate 3,916, forward strand.
TCAGAAAATTACCAAATGGCATTGCAAATAATTTGAATATACTATTGGAATCCAAAAATTTGTTTAAAATTCAAAAAGCTACTTGTTTACTTGCAGATCGGTTACGAATTGAATTAAAAAACGCAGGCTGGACTTTACCTGAATGTTCCTCCCTAGAAGAAGCTTTTAGATATGTAAAGTTCTATTAATACAAATATCTCGATACTCCTCGTGGATGTAACTTATAATTGATATCAGAGAAAGTTTTTCCAATACTAATGAGCTACCGCTTAAACATATTACTTATTAGAAGAAAGGCGTTGAGATGATTAAATGTATGAAAATAGAGGGAAGTCTCAATCGAATCTTACTTATTTCTATATAATTCTGTGTATATGTGGAACTCTTCTTCCATACTCACAGTTTATTCTGTTTCTACTAGAAAATGGTTTAGATATAACTTTATTCATACAACAGCTGTTAGTAAACTATATTAGCTTATTTTTTGGCTTAGATGTTGTAGTATCAGCAGTCGTACTGATTCTCTTTGTGGTAACTGAAGGAAGGCGGATGGAAATTTCTCATTTATGGCTGCCAATAGTCGCTACCTTTACGGTTGGTGTGTCTTTGGGATTACCACTTTTTCTATATATGAGACAAATCAAAATAAATAGAACTCATTAAACAATACCTTCATATAAAAGGTGAGAAGAAATTTGATAAAAATCACTTTTATAGGTGCTGGTTCACTGGTTTTTGGCGAAACACTCCTTACAGACATTCTTACATTTCCTAGCCTTCGAGATGAAATTACTCTATGTCTTGAAGATATTAATCCAAAGAGATTGGATCTTATGTATCAGTACATGAAGAAATATCAAGAAGATAATCTTAAAGTTCTTGAAAATGTGACATTAGAAAAGACAACGAATCAAAAGAAGGCAATTTCTGACGCTAAATATATTATTAATGCGGTTCTCATCGGGGGCCTTGACGTTGTTAAACATGATTTGGACATTCCCTTAAAATATGGAGTTACTCAATGTGTAGGTGATACCTTAGGACCTGGGGGGGTTTTTCGCTTTTTAAGAACCGTACCGTTTTTTAATAGCTTGTTAGAAGATATTAAGAATTATGCATATAACTCTGATGACTCCAAGGGATTAAAACCCTTACTCTTAAATTATACAAACCCCATGGCAATGAATACATGGTATTGTAACACTGTATCATCAAATTCGACATTTGGATTGTGTCATGGAGTATTTGGAACAGCTGCTGTTCTCG
>JBHLPG010000047.1:0-20888 GCA_048939725.1 Promethearchaeota archaeon
GTTCATTGGTGGTTTAGGAGATGCAGTAGCAAATATTATCAAGGTTATTTCTGGATATTTTGCAGATAGGACAAAAAAGAGAAAGCAGCTGATTGCAATAGGTTATGGTATTCCCTTCTTTGCGAAGCTTGGAATTGGCTTATCAACTTCCTGGGTACAAGTATTAGTCTTAAAACCAACAGAAAGATTGGGAAAAGGAATTCGAGGTGCACCACGAGATTCTTTACTCGCTGATTCGATAGATTTCGAATTTAGAGGAAAAGCTTTTGGATTTCATCGTATGATGGATACTGCAGGAGCAATCATCGGATCATTTCTGGCATTAATAATTGTCATTCTTTTTTTCAACGTACTAATGAGCGAATTAGAAATTCTCAAGATTATTATCATTATCTCCGCCTTCATATCACTCCTTGCTGTTATTCCAATACTTTTTATTTCGGAATCAACTGAATTTATTCCTAAAGAAAAACGCAGAACTTCTTTTCTCCAAAATTTGAAAGAGCTGCCTAAAAATTATTATAGGTTTTTATTAGTCTCAATAATCTTTGGATTAGCTAATTTCACCATCCTTTTATTCATTCTCCACTCAAAAACAATCATTTTAGGAATAAATGAAACAACATCCCCAATAATCCTCATAACAACCCCAATTATCATCTTCATTTGGTTTAATATAATATATACAATTTTATCTATTCCTTTTGGTGACTGGTCAGACAAATATGGACGAAAACGGGTTTTTACAATTGGGTTGGTCCTATTCACCATCACATGTTTCGGATTTCTATTCACTACAACCATTATTCTCTTATTCTTATTTTTTGGAACATATGGGGCCTTTAATGCCGCAACCGACGGGGTCCAGAAAGCCTTTGCAGTGGATTTACTCCCAGAAGATCTTAAGGGAACTGGAATAGGATTATTACAAACATCAGTTGGATTAGCAGGTATTCTTGGTGGTCTGATCGCTGGATCTTTATATTATGTAGAGTCAACTTTTGCATTCATTTATGGAGGATTTTTGACTATTATTGCATTAATATTACTGTTGACAATGACTTTTAATTCTGTAGAGACCCAAATAATGTAGATCCAGATTATTGGACATCTCGTTTAAATTATGCATAAAGGTAAAAGAGATCTATGCGGGCGCAGAGGGATTTGAACCCCCGACCAACAGGTGTCTTTAGTTTAATTATTAAAAATTATTCATTAAAAGCCTGTCGCTCTACCTGGCTGAGCTATGCGCCCATTAATTATTGGCGCCCCGGTCGGGATTTGAACCCGAGTCGGATGGGTTCGGCAGACTATCAGAGGTGATAAGCCTTTGACAGCCATCAATGCTAGGCCAGACTACACCACCGGGGCTAGGTACCAAATAAAGGAGTTCTTGAACTTATTGTTAAATAAGCGTCCAAGTCTGTCCCTTCTTTCTCAATTTTTTAAATTGATCCTCTCTTAAAGATGTTCCTGCATAACCTTAAAATCCTAGAGCCATTGCAAGGAAAATTGTTGAATACCCTTTCGTATAAGGTTATCACCCCCAATTATACATGCTGGGGTGGCTTAAACGATAATAATCACTATATCGTGGCAAAGCCTGGTATAATCAAACTGTCTACAGTCAAAATGCCGATAGCGCGGGACTCATAATCTGAGAATTGATCTCATAGCTTTCTAAGGGCACGAAACGCGCTTTCAGACGAGACATCCCGAAGTCGGGGGTTCGAATCTAGGTAGATTGCGATATACCTGACGAAAAGCCCCCCCCCAGCATAAATAGTTCAGGACAGTACATTCAGGAAGAATTGATCGGAAAAATCTAAGTATTAATAGAATATCGTTTTCACTATTTGCTCCGATAGTGTAGCTCGGCCCATCATTCAGGGCTCTCAATGAGAGTCTGTTAATCAGACTATCAGGAGCTCCCCTGTGACCCGGGTTCAAAGAACCCAAACACATTGTTTGTGGTTGGAAAGTCCCGGTCGGAGCATTCCCTTTTTTTTATAAAATTCTGGAACTAGGTTTTTTTGCTTAGATTTACTTAACCCAGTAATCCCTCTAAACCTGGTGGAATCCCACCAGGAGGAGCTCCTCGGCGTCCTCGCATCTTTCGCATCATTTTAAGTTGTTTTGAAGCTTGGTTAAACTGATTCAAAAGGAGTTTCACTTCTTGAGGAGAAGTACCAGATCCTTGTGCGATTCTCTGAATACGTTTACCTTTGATTATTCGAGAATTATCCAATTCTTCGTCGGTCATTGAATTACAAATTGCAATGAATCGTTTCATGTTTCTTTGGCCCTCTGCTTCTAATATAGGCTGCTGTCCTGTTAGTGCACTAACTCCTGGTATCTTTGAAACTAATTTACCAATAGAAGATTGTTTACTTGCAGTTTCCATCTGGATTTTGAAATGTCGTAATGTTAATTTCCCCTTTTTAAACGCATCACGAAGTTCAGCCGTGTCTTCCTCATCAAATGCTTCATTAACACTTTGAATCAAACCCTCGAAGTCACCCAATCCTAAAAGGGATCCAACGAATCTTGTTGGATTAAACTCTTCTAAATCTTGAATTTTTTCCCCATCACCATAGAATCGAATTTTTGCTCCTGTTACTGCAACAGCAGAGATCGCTCCCCCGCCTTTAGCTGAACCATCCATTTTTGTCAAAATTATTGATCCAATAGGCGTTGTTCGATTAAAAGCATCTGCTTGCGCTTGAGCTTGCTGTCCTATTGTAGCATCAATCACGAGTACAATTTCTGTAGGTTTAGCTATCTTAGCTATATCTTGCATTTCTTTTAATAAAGCCTTCTCTTCTTTATGTCGTCCAGCTGTATCTACTAATATGAGGTTGATATTTTTTTGGCTTTGAAAATAGTTTAATCCCTTTTTAATGATTTTTGAAGCTTTTTTCTCCTTTTCATCCCCAAATACTTCAACATTTATTGGTGCAAGAAATTGTTGAAGTTGAGCCAAAGCACCAGGTCTAAAGGTATCTCCACCTATTACTCCAACAGAATATCCCCTTTTCTGAAAATAATTTGCAGTTTTTCCAATGCATGTTGTTTTACCCGATCCCTGGATACCAATAAACATCAAAACAGATAATTCATCAGGATTTAGCCGCAATGGTGTATATTTTTTACCCAATAGACCAGCGAGTTCATCATAAAGCACTTTTAGAGTATAATCTTTACGACTTATAGCCATGGGTAAAATATCTTTAAGCGCTCTTTCACGTACTGTTTCAGTTACATTGAGTACCAAATCAAGATTTACATCTGCTGCAAGTAATGCATTTTCCAAATCGTTGATTAACTCATCGATTAGTTTCTCGTCAACGATAGGTGCACCACGAATTTTCATGATTGCTTTCCGTAATGATGAACTTAAAGAATCAAGCATCCAAATTAAACTCCAATTATTATATTTCTATTTCTGACACTTTTTTCACGGAAAATTCTACTACTTGAACTTCAGTGAGAATTTGTATTAGTTCTATTACTATTTATTTTCGATAATCAGGAACTGATTAATAAACCTTATTTCCTAGACAATTCCTTAATGAAAGCCAAATTATTAAGATTTTAAAATTTACCCTTCTAGGGAATAGAATTTCATTCTTCGTGTTCAATGCTATCTAAAAGATAATTCAGGATTGTTATTACCTGAGAGCTGAGGTATACGGAAGTTCCCAAAGAAAATTTCGGTTGATTGGAAAAGAAGTCGATAATTTTTTCAGGAAATCCTACTTGATCACCAAGTAGGTATGAATCATATTCGTTGAGTAAGTGGAATGATTGATCTCCTCTTCTATCGATTACAATGAATTTCTGCTTTTGTAAAAAATGTTCAAGATTGGATGGATAAAATCTTATCCCAGGGTAAGAATGACCATTAAACACACGTTTCAGTACTCCTGCTATAGCTCGTTCGTCTGGATTTATTCCCCGAACTTTGTCTCCCCAAATTTCCATAATTTTGTTATTAATCCAAAAGTAAACACAAAATACAACATCTTTTCTAAAATTGTTTGAAAGAAAGAAAGCTGCATTAATACACCGGCATAAAACATCCAGTCGGCCATATCCTGTTAATGAATTCAGAGAAAGAGGTTTAGAAGTATCTACTGTGTTTGAAATCACAAGAAACCGTCTCATGATTATCTCCTACTCGAAAAAAATAAAAAAATTTCTTGAATATGCGATTATTGAATTATTTATCTAACAAATTAACAAATAAATTTTCCTTGAATTCATATGAAGGGATTCTATTAATGGATTTTCAAATCTTAAGTAAGGCTAAGCAACTAATTGAGGAAGTGCACTGTTGTAACTCGTGCTTAGGCCGACAATTTGGTAATTTATTGTCAGGTTTATCTAATAAAAAGCGAGGTGAAGCATTTAAAATATTAATTTTAATGGAATGGGAGAATCAACGCCGTATATCAAAAACTGATCCCCCAAAATTATCATCATTATTATCGGGAGATTTTAACATTGGAGAAATATCATTCCAACGATTTAATCCAGAAATACAATCAAAGAATACCCAGTGTGAAATCTGCCAAGGAATACTGTCTTCACAAAATTTGAGGAATATCGCAAATGATGCTCTAAAAACTCTTGAGGGGTATGAATTTTCTACTTTTCTTGTGGGGAGTCAATTCCCTCCTTCAATAATAGATAAAGAAGATACTATTCGAAGTACCTTTAATCTTGAATTCGGAGAAGCAATTAAATCTGAGTTTAATCGTGAAATTGGAAAAATATTACAAAAAGAGATAGGTCATGCTGAAGTTGATTTTAAGACTCCAGATATTGTCTTAACGTTCGATCTCATTAATAATCAGATTAATATCAAATCAAATCCTCTTTTCATATTAGGGAGATATCGGAAATTGGAACGGGGAATCCCTCAATCCAAATGGTTCTGTCGTAAATGTAGAGGTAATGGGTGTGAATATTGTAATTTTACGGGGAAAATGTACCAAGAATCAGTAGAAGAATTTGTTTCAGACCCTTTCTTGGTTGCTGCAGAGGGGAGCACTAGCAAATTTCATGGTTCGGGTCGGGAGGACATTGATGCTCGCATGCTAGGAAATGGACGCCCATTTATTCTTGAAATTTCCGAGCCAAAAAAGAGAGAATTAGACTTCAAGAAAATTGCAGTAATGGTAAATGAAAAAGCAAAAGGGAAAGTTGAAATTGACATCGAAGGAATAGCAAACAGAGCTAAAGTTCGAGAGCTTAAGACACGATCAAGTAGGAATTCAAAAGCTTATCGAGTGATCATTTCTTTAAATCCTCCGATCAATCTTGAAGAAGTGGAGGTCTTAGCCATTGTAGATGAGTTTTCTGGTTCACTTATCCAACAGCAAACACCATTACGGGTAGTCCATCGTCGAGCTGATAAAATTCGCTCAAGAAAAGTTCAAACATTTCAGATTGAGAGATTAGAACCGCATCAGTTGACTGTGTATGTTGTTTGTGAGGGAGGACTATATGTGAAAGAGCTTATCAGTGGTGATGAGGGAAGAACTCAACCTAATCTTTCTGAGCGTCTTAATACTAATGCTGTGGTTACTCAACTTGATGTTATTGAAGTGTTGAGTGAAAAGGACTCCTTTTGATGTTATTTCTAGAAGGAATAGATAATTTTTAAAAGAAACCCAAAAATAGGCTAGAAAAAAACCTTCCTAATGGTGTTACTGAAGCCAATAGCCCTCTCTTGGACTTGAAAACCGTAGAATAGCTCAATTACTTGGAGACAAAACAGAATGGTTAAGAAATCAAAAGGTATGAACTTCAGAACTCGAAAAATTTTTTCTAAACATCCACGGAAACGAGGATTACCCTCTCTATCCCGAACACTAGCGAATTATGAGGTGAACTCCAAAGTAAATATAGTGATTGAACCCAGTGTCCAAAAAGGACGCCCTCATAGAAGATTTCATGGGAAAACTGGAGTTGTTTTAGAAAAACGTGGACAAGCTTATCTAATCCAAGTTTCTGATGGAAAGAGCTTCAAGAAAATAATTGCCCGACCAGAACATCTAAAAGCACAAATACAATGAAGAAAGAAAGAATTTGTGGATTGGTAATTAAAAATGGTTAGAAAAGTCTTGGATGAGAAACCAATTACTTTAGGGCAAGTACATGAGCTTTTAAAGATCCGAGAAGAAACAGGTATCAATTACGTACAACGGGTCACAGCACAACATGCGGAAAAATTATCTCGTGAAGCCGCTTTTTCTGAGGAAGTTATTCAGGCATTACAAGAAGAGTTTGATCTTCCACGGATCCTTGTTGTCCAAATCCTAAATATAAATCCTAAAATACCGATAGATGTCCGAGCAATTACAAGCGATCGTTTATCGGATGAACAGATCAATCAACTTCTTACTCGTTATTCAGAATTTGCTGCAGTCGCAGCAACTGCTGCAAAAGAAGCTAAAGAAGTCTCAGAGGAAGAAGAGGAAGGATTGGAAGAAGGATTTGAAGATCTCTAATCTTCTTTTCACTCAACTTGCACAATTTTCACAGATGGACAGGGATTCATATTTTGAATAATCTCTTAAGATCTAAGAGGATTACATGGTCTATAGACTAATTCTAACCGTTAAAAAGACATTAAATCATTTTTAGAGATAGTTAAGCCAGAAAAGCTTAAATCATACTCAAACTTTAATTTAGGAGAATTGAAATCCTCAGAATACAATCGAACACAAAATTAGAAAAGGGACGTAGTCTAGATTGGTCTTTATTGTATCTGAGGAAGGTATAATGGCTAAAGGATTCTTGGTTCGGGACCAAGAGGTCGGGGGTTCAAAATTAGTTTGGTTATATACCATCTGATGAAAATCCCCCCGTCCCTATATCTCGGGAACCGCTGATAGAGGGTGCAAATCCTATCCTACCCAGTGTTAAAAGAGATATTGAAGATCCTTGTTTTAATATGAAAATAACAGAGTAGATTTCTAATTATATAACTTATCAAAAGCTCTTTCACGAGAATCTCAGCAATGACATCTTTTCCAGATTATTCTAAATGTATTCAATTACTCCTGAATTATTCAGCTCCACCAAGTGTAATTTCTCATTCGATCTTAACTGCTCAAACAGCAGTGGATGTTACTAGAATCTTGAAAAATAATAAGTATTCAGTCAATTGTGATCTCATCTTAGCTGGTGCTTTATTACACGATATTGGTCGCTGCCGATCACATCATTTGGATCACGGAATTATTGGTGCTCAAATCTTGCGAGAAGAGGGTCTTTTAGAGGAATTAGCACAAATTGCTGAAAATCATCTTTTTGGTGGATTGACAAAAAGCGAAGCTAGAGAATTCGGATTACCCTCTCGGGATTATCTTCCTATAACTTTAGAAGAAAAAATAATTACCTATGCAGATAATATTTCAAAAAAAGAACCTCTTCTGTCAATAGATGAAGTGATTGAGCGATATAGTAAACGCCTCAACAAATTCCATCCGATTCTCAAGAGAGTACGTTTGTTACATGCAGAGATTGAAACATTGTTAGCTACAAGTAGTGGTTGAATAGAGAATGAGACCCATTCCTTCCGTACAGCCGTTTTTTAAATTTCTGAAGAATTTTCAAGGTATGACTGTTTTAGCAATGCATTCTCAAGCTGATCCTGATGCTGTGGGAGCAGCCATTGGTTTAACTCATTTAATGCGAGAAATTAACCCTAATCTAATGATTCGTACCTTAGAACCCACACTGAGCACATTAGGGCACAAATTGATTGAATTTTCGAATTATCATTTAGACACCATTGAAATTAACCAAATAACTTCTCCTACCTTTATTGTGTTCCTTGATACTAATATCATTGATCCTCGGTTATTTGCTCCTAAAAGACAATTTGCTATTATCGATCATCACATCCGTATTCCATTAGAAGTTGAAGTACCTTTTGATTATCAACTAGAATCCTTTCGCGCAACAACTGAAATTATTGCATCATGGTACTACAATGAAGACATCCTTCTTACACAAGAAGTAATAAAAGGCCTTCTTGCAGGTATTATTTTTGACACCAGACGATTTCTACACGCCGATAGAGATCTTTTTGATTGTGTCAATTTTCTTCTTCGAGATAATTCGGATATTTACCTTGAAACATTAAAACTCTTTACTTCATCTCGTACCAAATCAGAGAGGATGGCATGTATTAAAGCAGCTCAACGAATGAAACGATTTCATCTTAATGACAAGATTTTACTTTTCTCACATGTAAGTTCCTTTGAAGCTGCTGCTGCTCGTTCGCTCATTTCTTTAGGAGGAGATATTGCTATTGTGATTGCCAATAGGAAGCAAGAAACACGAATTAGCTTACGTACAACAATGGATTTTCCTAATGAAACAGGCTTATCCCTGGGAAGGGACATCATCCCTGGATTAATTGATCAATTTGGGGGAACTGGAGGAGGCCATGATAGTGCAGCTGGATATAATGCACCTTTGTTAGAAATCAAAACCATTAAGCAATTTTTATTTCAACTTTTTGAAAATAAATTGTCATAAAAGGATAAAATCTAACCTCATTTTATCAGATAAAGGATTACTAGGCTATAAAAAATTCTGAACGAATAAAATCATACTCCTTCTTTTCCAAAAAGTAGGTTTCAAATTTATTTTCACGAAGCGCGATCTGGACAGCTAAATTATGTTTACAGTGTGAAACACGGTTATTCAATACATTATGCTGGAAATCATAACAGCGACACCAATAGGGATCTATCATGATTAAGTATTCTCTTGTTTTTCCCACGACAACCCATCGTTCTTCTTGTTGGGTGTTGTTATAACTAATAACATATTTTTTAACGCAATTATTCTTGACTAGTTTTTTTGCATCTTCTAATCTAGTGGAGATTTCTGTGGTCAATTTCTCACCATTTCTATTAAGAACTCTGTAGCTGCTAATAATTCCTCTGATTGCGTTAATTCACTTTTCAGATCTGAAATCCGCTGATTGAAAACTTTTTCTGGGATTTCTTCTATTTCTTTTCGTACAGAAAGTTCTTCGATGCTATATTTTAAGGATTGAGCTCCTTTTGAAGCTCCTTGTTTTAATTCTCTTAGTTGTTCCATAATTTGATTTATTTGTTTCGTTACTGTTTCTTTCTCCCCCATGTATTCGTTTTTAAGAGATTCATAAACTGAGATTTGAATTGTGGATCTTTTATCCTCTAATTTCCTAATCCGTTCTTGTAAGGTTTTTTGTTTCTCTACTAGATCAAAGATTGGATGCTCTAAAGTTCCGAATTTCTCTTTTTTATCTATTAATTCTGTGATCTTTTGATCAAGTTCATTTATTTTTCCACTGAAATCAGTTTCTTCAATTTCAGAACGAATTTTAAGTTTTTCTTTTTTTGCCTCCAGATTTTTCAGCTCTTCTTCTATCTTAATTCTTTTTACTACTTTTTTAAGAGATTCTGGAGATATATCCATTTCATTAGTCGTCATTTCGAGAGTCTCCATCGGAGAAAAATGATCCAATTCATTCCTATTTTTCCTAAATAAAATGATTTCTTTCGGGGATCGAATTAACTCTTAAAAGGCTTGTTATCTCGAAGTATTTTAGATAAGTTAAGTTTTTTGGTGTATAAGCGATAATTTTCTCCTTATTGAATATTTATGACAGTATTTATTTTTATTTTTTAATATCATACGGAAATTTATCGCTAAAGGCTGTCAGGTCAAAGATCTGTTAATATTTTAGGTTCAATCTGTTTAATTATTGCTTCTTAATAATCTTAAACTTATTTCTTGACTGTTGAAATGTAACAATCAATTTAATATAAGATTTTTAATTCCTTTGATAATGTTTGTATCAACCCTTTTCGATAGAACATCTCCTGGTCCCTAAGTACTCATATCAGGAATTAATAAGCTGGATAAAACTGAATTAGAAGGATTCTATCTTGTCATCAAAAGCCCAATCAGGAAAAATAGTAAGAATTTCAGGCCCTGTAGTTGAAATTAGCGGTATGAATCGTGCTCAACTTTATGAAATCGTTAGGGTTGGAGAAGAGCAATTAATCGGGGAGATTATACGAATCAGTCAATCTGGAGATCGGCATATCTCAACAGTTCAGGTTTATGAAGAAACTACTGGTTTAAAGCCTAGGGAAGAAGCAATTGCTACAGGTAATCCTCTGAGTGCAGAGCTCGGTCCAGGATTAATAACACGCATCTATGATGGTATTCAGCGGCCTTTACCTGCCTTACAATTGGCAGAAGGAGATTTCATTACTCGTGGCCTTACAGCTGCTCCGTTAGATTTAGAGAAAAAATGGTATTTTGAACCAATGGTGAAGAACGGAGATAGGATAAAGGGGGGATCGTACCTTGGAGAAGTAAAAGAATCCCGAATGGTGAATCATAGAATCATGGTTCCTCCTGAAATAGGTTCTGCAAAAATAACCGCTATAGCAGATCCAGACAAATATACAATTACAGAAACAATTGCTCAAATCGATGTTGAAGACCAATTTCCATTTGCATTACCCATAACTATGAAGCAAACTTGGCCAGTAAGGAACCCACGTCCTTTTAAACGGAAACTGGAAGCAAATATCCCATTAGTAACAGGCCAACGTATTTTTGATACATTTTTTCCGATAGCTAAAGGAGGAGTAGCAGCAATTCCTGGAGGATTTGGTACGGGTAAAACAGTCAGCCAGCATCAACTTGCAAAATGGTCTGATGCCACAGTTGTTGTATATGTTGGATGTGGAGAACGGGGAAACGAAATGGCTGAAGTTTTGAAGGAATTTCCAGATCTAGAAGATCCACATTCGGGAGAAAAGCTAATGCAACGCACTGTACTGATCGCTAACACATCAAACATGCCCGTTGCTGCTCGAGAAGCCTCTATCTACCTAGGAATTACTATTGCTGAATATTATCGCGATATGGGATATGATGTCGCATTAATGGCTGACTCAACAAGTCGATGGGCTGAAGCTTTACGAGAGATTTCGGGTCGTTTAGAAGAGATGCCTGGAGAAGAGGGCTACCCTGCTTATCTTGCTTCTAGAATAGCGGAATTCTATGAGAGAGCAGGAAGAGTTGAAACACTATCTGGTCATAAAGCAAGTATATCTGCCATTGGCGCAGTTTCTCCTGGAGGAGGCGATTTCTCAGAGCCTGTAACCCAGAATACTTTAAAAACAGTTAGAGTTTTTTGGGCATTAAGCTATCCTTTAGCTCGTTCCAGACACTTTCCTGCGATTTCTTGGTTAGAGAGTTATAGTCTATATATCGATTCATTAGCTAGATGGTATCATGATAAAGTCGCACCAGACTTTAACAAACACAGGGAGGAAGCAATGGCACTTCTACAGAAGGAAAAAGAATTACAAGAGATTGTACAACTTATCGGACCTGATGCTTTACCCGAATCAGAAAAAATCATTCTTCAAGCTGCTAAAATGATTCGTGAAGACTTTCTCCAACAAAATGCCTATTCTGATGATTCCTATTGCAGTCTAGATAAGCAATTCAAGATACTTAAGATAATTATGCAATTTTATGAAAAGATGCGTGAAAATCATGGTGCAGGGGTTCCCCTTGAGAAAATGACTTCACTACCTATCTTAGCTGAGATCGCTAGTCTCAAATGGTCTTTTGATACAGAATTTGACAGCTTACACAGCCAATGTTCGGATTTCATTCAGAATGAAATGGAACCAAGTAAATTTGGGATCGCGTGATACATGGTACCACTGTTACCTTTAGCTTCTGGACATGAGAATACTACACTTGCTTTAATTACCCTTTTCTTAATCTTTGGTTTTTATGGAATAATTTTTCCTTTGTTGATGATTTTTCTTCCTATTCTAATTTTAGGATTGTGTGGACATCTTATTTTCTTTCGAGATCCTGCTCGTGAGACAAATTGTGATTCCCAACTTATAATTTCCCCAGCTGATGGAACGATTTATGAGGTTGATCCTTCAAATGGAATTATAAGGATTCGAATGTCTCTTTTCAATGTTCATATAACGCGTTTTCCAATCTCAGGTATAATTACTGCAATCGTTAAAAAAGAGGGAAAACATTGGCCCTTCTTCTCTTTCTTACGAAGAGGAACAGATGAGAATACTCGTCAAACAATTCACATTGAAAATCCAATTGGTAAATTCCAAGTCGTTCAGATTGTTGGGATTCTCGCTCGACGTTGTACATGCTATGTATCGGTAGATGATCGAATTCAGCAAAGTGATCGCCTTGGTATGATATACTACGGTAGTGAAGTTGATATTCATTTTCCTACTGAGAAATTTGATATAATAATCAAGAAAAAAGACAAAGTGGTTGCAGGCCAAACTCCTATTGCAAAATTAAAAGAAAGAATGAGTTAATCCTTCTTACGGTGAGAATTATTGTCGTTTCTCAATAAATTTATCCTTCTTGCTTTCTTATTCACTGGTTTGAATGCATTATGTGGTATAATTGGAATAGTTGCATCAATTTATTATCCAAACGAATTACCCTTTCTTCCAATGCAACTTTTGATTATCGGAGCAATTTTTGATTTTCTAGATGGAAGAGTGGCTAAAATGGCTTCCATAAATTCTTCTTTAGGAGCGTATTCTGATTCTATTGGTGATGTTATTACTTTTGCTATCCTTCCAGGCATTATGCTACTTAATTCACCTCTGATTGGTAATGAGAATGCTGGGCTAAGCATATATATTGCATTAGGAATTGCAGGATTCTATTCTTTCTGTGGGTGGGGACGATTAATGCGTTTTGCTTCTCGCCCCACAGATATTTATTTTGAGGGACTTCCTTCCCCCGCAGCGGCCCTTTTAATAGGATCTAGTGCAATTCTAGCTACCCAACAAGAAATGACTTGGTTATTTTGGTCCAATGGTCTTCCCCTCACATTGATAACACTGATAACAGGTGTATTAATGATATTAACTGTAAGGTATCCTACACCAAAAAGGGGGAAAACTCCTGACATGGTAGCTATTGGTATCTGTGGAATAATAGTAATGATTTTCGTCTTTCTCCCCAGTTATCTAACTCTTAGTGCAATTCTTTTTATTGCTTTATTATACACCATTTTAGGTCCTACCATGTACTTAAGAGTAACAAGTAACTCAAAGGAATGATTAAATCATTTTTATGTTCTAATCATTCCTGAGATATCATATGATTCTAATACTAGCCGTGTTAAAGTATCTTCAATTTCAGCGTGTTTGTATAAGTTTTTTAGCAAGTTATTTAGTTCAGATAAGGTAGCATGACGAGTTTTTAGGAGTAAGGAGTATTCTTGGTTAGTTCTATATACATGGATCACTTGCTTATTTTTTAGACAATAATCGATTACAGAGCGATATTTTCCTAATGGTGCTTTTACATGGACATATGTGTGTAGGAAATTATTTTGCCAAAATGGTGAACTTAATGAATAGCCTATAATCACTTTCTCGTCTTTCCATTTTTTTAGTTGGCGATAAATGGATGGTTGGCTCACTCCTAACTTTTTCGCAATTTGATAAGATGAGAGAGGAAGCACTGACGCTTCTCCGAGTTGTTGAATTCTTTGGATTTTTTCATATTCCTTATCTTGAGATTTGGAAAACCTAGTAGGTTCTGGACAGGGCAATCCATGTTCTTTATAAGCCTTGATGACTTCAATCAATTGAAATTTTTGGAATCCAGTTTTTCCAACAAGCTCATACAAGTGATCAAGCGAATCAAGAAATTTGGAAGCATTTGGGGAATGAAAGCGTCCAATCAAGGAGTAATCTCCAGTAATTCCCTCTAGTGTTCTTAATTCGCTATCTGTCTTCAATTCAGAGATTTTCATCAACTTGGTTATGACATTCGGTTCATTTGGATTTGTTTTTAACAGAAAAAAGAAAATTTGTTGTTGTAAAGCCCTTGGATTCAGTATAATTTCCCAAGATTTAATGATGCCCTCTTTTCGCATTTTTAGGATCTGTTTCCTTAACCAATGAGAAGATACTCCAATTTCCTCTGCAATTCCACGTAAGGATGGGTATTTTCGCTTACTTAATCCAAATAAAATTCGTTCACTAGACTTTATAGAGTATGATGGTTTCATGATGACCTTCAAATTATTAATTCACCCTATTCTTAAAAAAATATTGGAAAATAATAGCTTTGATTGTGGAGCTACGCTATTAAACCTAATATTTCATAATATTGGTTGAATTTCGTTTTGAATTAGATTTCAATGGTGATATTATTTTGTCAATTCAGACAGAAAAAGGTGAAACATACGAAATAAGAGATCTTTCACTTAAAGAAGAAGGATTAAAAACCATGGAATGGGCAGCAAGTCGAATGCCTGTTCTTCAGCTGATCAAAAAGCGATTTGAAGAAGAAAAACCACTTCAAGGATTACGTATTGGAGCCTGTCTCCATGTCACCAAAGAAACATCGCAATTATGTGAAGCGTGGCTCGCAGGGGGAGCAGAAGTGTTTCTCTGTGCTTCAAATCCATTATCATCCCAAGATGAAATCACGGCAGCCCTTGTTTCAAAGGGTGTCCATGTGTATGCTTGGAAGTTTATGGACACTGAAGGATATTATCGAGCAATTGGTCATGTCATCAACGCTAGGCCGCATATTACAATCGATGATGGGGCTGATTTAGTCTCAATTCTGCATAAACTGAAGCGAAGGGAAACAGATGAGGAGGTGGAAATTGTACGAAAAATCATTGGCGACACGACAGATATTATTGATAGTGTGTGGGGTGGAGCTGAAGAAACAACAACTGGAATTATCCGTCTACAAGCAATGGCAGATGATGGAGCATTACTTTACCCAATCATGGCAACCAACTCTTCTCCTTGTAAAAATATGTTTGATAATGTGTATGGAACTGGCCAATCGAGTATTGATGGGATCCTAAGAGCAACCGCAGACCTAATCGCCTCAAAGGTGTTTGTAGTTGCAGGATATGGTCATTGCGGAAAAGGGGTAGCGACCCGAGCAAAAGGCATGGGGGCACGAAGAGTCATAGTAACAGAAGTAGAGCCACACGCTGCGCTCCAGGCAGTGATGGATGGGATGGAAGTAATGCCCATGCACGAGGCAGCGCAAATCGCCGATATCATTATCACAGCAACAGGATGCAAAGATGTAGTACGTAAAAAACACTTCGAAGTGATGAAAGACGGAGTAGTTGCTTGTAACACTGGACACTTCAATGTTGAGATTAATATTCCTGCATTAGAAGCCTTAGCAACCAAGAAAGTACAAATTCGACCATTCGTTGAACAGTATACTCTGAAAGATGGCCGTAAGATAAATTTGTTAGGAGAAGGACGATTAATTAATCTAGCCGCAGCAGAAGGACATCCACCAAGTGTGATGGATTTAAGTTTCTCTTTACAAGCTTTAGCTAGTGAATATATCGTTAAACATAAAAAAGAGTTAGGAGATCTTGGAGGACAAGTAGTTCAAATTCCTGATGACATAGATAACGACGTGGCTTATCTCAAATGTGATGCCCTCGGGATTGAACTCGAAAAACTGACCTCTGAACAAGAAAAATATCTCTCAAGCTGGCGTGTAGGGACGTAATAAACCGAGATAGGTTTGTTAAAGCTGCTTGTCTTAAAAAATCCGAAATTAAAGTCCAAGTTCTATTTTCAAGTATTACATGAAGGTTGGTAAATTCCCATAAACGTACAGTGTGAAAAGGTGAGTCAGTAGGGTTATATTTCAGTTTATTAGGTAATCCTGAAATAGCCCTTTCAGGTAAAGGAGGAAATTTCCTTTGATAAAATTCCCACTTTTTCTTGGAATTCACCTTCATTCATGTTCACGACCATTTGAAATGCCAGTTCATTGATCTCCATCTAAATTAGAACAACCAAACCCTTATACTCTTTCCCATGAAACACGTTGATAAAAATAATTTTGAGACCTACTTCTCTAAGAGACAGTTGCTCATGTTTTCTCCCCCTTTACTCGCGTTATGAGAACTTTAACATACACTTTTGAAATCAGCTCAATCCATTCTATCTTGTAAATGATTGTTTATGAAAGCATATACCGCTGTTTTCGCTTTAGCAGCCAGTAGCTGCTCTTTCAAAGTGTAAATAAATGACTGAAGAGCTTTTTGGTCATAATAAAACTTGACCTCTTGATATTGAATATCCTCTAAGATAAGATTTTCTGGTGAGGCTGGAGTCGGTTTAACTTTTGCGGGTTTTGGACTTAGTAACTGACGGGTGTATTCTAAACTATACATGCCTGTCGATACTTCAACTACATGATTAACTATTCGCCGTATTTGCTGCCAGAGGAAAGATTTAGAGGACAATCGAATTTGATAAGTATCTTCACCTATAATGGAAATATCAGCTGTTTCTAAATTTTTCACAGTGTTAATTTCTTTTGTTGGATCTCTTTTAGCAAAGTTATGAAAATCATGGCGTCCTACCAGCATTTTTAAAACCTTACGGGCGAGGGCGAGATTAAAATCGCCATCAATGGTTAAAAAGTATGAATAAGTCCGTAATTGTGCATCTCGTCTCGGATGAAATTCAGAGTGTACATCAGTAAAACTTAACGCTAGAATTGAATCAGGGAGGTACGAATTTATTTCAGACAGAATTGGTGTTTTTTCAGCGTTTAATGCGATAACTTGGTTAAGAGCTCCTACACCACGATCAGTACGACTTGCATAATGTATTTGTTGATCTAACTTGAGATTGATTAATCGAGCTCTTTTAAATGCCGAAAAAACGATCGTGTGGATGTTCTGAGGATCATGTAATTGATTACTAAATCCTGAATAATCAAGCGTGGGTAGATACCCCAAACAAATTGCATATCTCTTCATTAAATTTCTCCAATCTTTCTCTTATCCATGATTTTTTGTATTTGAGAATGATTTTCTTTATAGAAATCGAACAGGAGCTTTTCAATTCCCTCCTTGTCGTTCATGGATAAAGTTTGAACATTATTCTGGGCGAAATTTTGGCCTAAGAAGATTTGAAGCTCCGTTTTTTGGTTTTTAGTAAGTAAATCTGCTTTACTGCATATTAATAATATAGGTACCTCTTGAAAATTCTGATTAATCTGACTATATAGATTTTTTTGAGAGACGAGGGAGTCTATTTGAGTAAAATCAAATATAAATACGATGGCTGTAGCTAAAGTCTTCAAAGCTGCGATTGACCGTAATTCAATCTCATTTCTTTCTACCAAAGCTCTGTCTAGAATTCCAGGTGTATCTACTATTTGTGCGGAAATGTAATTAATTGGACGATTAGAGTTTGCTGAAGAATAGATTGGGATTTTCAGATGACCTAATGTCACTTCTTTGGTAGTAAAAGGGTAAGCTCCAATTTCAGGTGTTGCTGCCGTTACTGCGTTCACTAATGAGCTTTTTCCTACATTAGGATATCCTGCAATACATATGGTAGGTTGATCCAAATCAATTCCTGGCATCCCACGCATACGACTTCTTACAGTTTCTACAAACTCTAATCTAGCATCTAATTTAGTGATTACCGAGTTCATGCGCCCAAAAGCGGCTCTCCGTAATCTCTTTGCTTCAATCACTGAATTAGCATGCCAAACGTCTCCAAGATACTCCCTTTTGATCTTCCAGATTACATCAGCTGCCCCAGAAAAAGACCCTAAAGTTTTACGAATCTTATCCAGGTTAAAACTAAGATCTAGTATTTCTACATAAAAACCAGTAATAAATTCTGCTTCTAAACTAGGAAATTCTTCCACAATCCGGAATAAGCGAGTTCGCAGTTCTTTAGAAAGAAGTTCAATTCGTGTGGCTTCTTTTTTTCGAATTCTTCGCAATAATGGTACACTCTCAGAAGTCCCTCTAATTGATGTTTTCATTACATTGTTCTTTGCCATCAAAAAGAGCTTATCAGCTCGAGGAATGGGGATTATAGAGCGAAAAGGATTTGATGATGGCATATATAGACATCCAAGATTTCTCGTGAAAGAATTGAGCGAATTTTAATCAGTTTCATGCAAAATATCTTGTAATCGATTTAATCCATCTATTGATTCAATAACATCCCACACTGCTTTAGGAACCATATGACGCCATTTAGCCCCCTCGGCCATATGTTTTCTGATTTGGGCACCTTTAAAATCAACACGATTAAAGGGACCAGTAGACCTTACTTCCATGCCAGCTTCCATAAATAACCGGCTTGTAAGGCTGTTATTTGTATAGATTCGTGAGAAGGGCGGGCAATAGCTGCGTAAATGGCTCACCCATACTGAATTACGATGTATGTCGGGGATAGTAACAATATATACTCGTTCTAGAGGAATATTTACTTCTTTCATTGCTGCATGAATCATCAATACTCGTTCTCCCGCAGTAAATGGATCTGAAACTGTATGAGATTGCTGAGTGCTTCCAATCGCAATGATTATTTCATCTTCTTGTTCCAAAATGTCCTGAACAGCTTTTAGATGACCTTTGTGAAAAGGGTTAAATCTACCAACAAAGAGCCCCCGTCCTTTAGTCATTCTTTTTGGCCTCTATTTGTCTTTCTTTTAGTTCTATTGCTTCTTCTAGAGAAATTTCTCCTAAAGCTACGGATTGTGCTAATTCTGTATCTAAAGTTATTCGATTATTTGATGATTTCCGACTCCATTTTTGAATTTCTTTTATTCGACCAATTGGTATTAAAGTTCTTACCAGGTGATTTTTCTGTTTTCCTTGACGATGAGCTATGGTTATTGCTGCTGTTTCATCTGGACTAAATGGGGTGGTAAGAGCTGTTCTTCTAGGATTTGAGTAAGCTTCTTGTACTATTTCTAGTTTAATGTTATCTACATCTCCAAAAATAGTGAAAAGTTTATTAAAAATTACTTTTGACACAGAGGGCGGTTGATCGCCAACACGAATGACTACCCTTTCACTTGGAAAAAGAACTAAATATTCTTCTATCTTTCTAGTTAATTG
Organism: Promethearchaeota archaeon; assembly: GCA_048939725.1. GTDB lineage: Archaea > Asgardarchaeota > Heimdallarchaeia > Hodarchaeales > Hodarchaeaceae > Hodarchaeum. The sequence continues at coordinate 18,992 of JBHLPG010000047.1, forward strand.
ATTTAATCTACTAGTTTCTGCAGCCAAAATCATTCCGTCACAGATTGCAGCTAATCCTATTTGTTTACCAGGGTCAATTCCCACGATTAATAGTTTAAATTTTGGTTCTTTTCTTCTAGCAATAATCCCGATAATTTTTATAATGATAGATGGGTGAATCTGGTCGAAGGAGAGTTGGAATGTTGGTAAATCACCTATATTATTTATGGATTCGTGAGATGAAATAATTAGATCGAACTTTTCATAAGGAATTGGCTGATTTGGTGCAAAAAATTTTACTCTGAGTGGAGACATTTTGAGTAATTTCGAGAGTTTATGGTAATATCGCATATCATCCGTTTGAATAGCAATCCGATAGTTTATTGGTAAATCCAACCTATAATTCAATAAAACAGCTTATCGATCCCTTTTTCACTTTAAATATTATAGATCTCTGAATGAGTAGGACTAAGAACTCGAAGGCCACAGAATGGAAAATCCATTACTTACTCTTCTCCAGAAAAAGAATATTGCAGCTCAATTATATGGTCTTCCTGGAACATATAAAACAACAGTCCTCCTACAGATCATTTATAAAAGGTTAAAGGAAGGAAAAAATTCAATTTATTTAATTGACACAAGTGATAATTTTCCTATTATACGGCTTAAACCAATTAAACATCTGCTGCATAATATCCTTGTATTTCGACCAAAAACTATTGAGGAAGAAGCATTATTGCTCGATGATCTTAGCATTCAACTGCTTTCAAAAGAGTCTGTTTTATTAATCGATGATGCATTTAGACATACAGATCTCGAGAATGACGCGAACTTTCATCTTAATTCATATATCTTAGCCCAAATCAAAACAATTTCAAGAAGAGTGGACTTTCCTGTTATTCTTACAAATCAGGCACGCAGCTATGATAATCATATCCATCCTTTCCTCCAAAATCTCACTCTCCACTACTTAGATTGGCATTTTCTATTTGAAAAAACTCAAATCTCTGATAGAATCCGTGTTACCTTCTTTGATCAGGATCGTTATGTTTCTCGACGCGAACACACGATCAGTTCATCAGGATTCATAAGTGACATCTAATTCCGTCTTAATGTCCTTTAAATTCTTTGTACTTGTTTTAACAAATCTTGATATTGTATTTTGAAGTATAGAGGCCGACCGTGAGCGCAGACATGAGGATTCTCTGTTTGAAGGAGTTCTTGAATTAGATTCTTTACTTGTTGAAATGATAAGAGGTCTCCTGCACGATAGGATCCATGACAGGCTATTAAGCTTAAAATATCATTCATTTTTTCTTCAATTGCCGTTTTCGGGAGAGTATCAATTAATGAGGCTAAGAAATCTTTCAGGTCGCATTTTACAAGAATGCTTGGAATAGCATGAACCTCAATCTCTCGTGTTCTACCTTTAGGAGCCCTGAGATCAAATCCTAATGTACTAAGGTAAGAAATAGAGTCCATCAAGAGATTTTTTTGTTCTGGAGTCACAAAAAAACTAAAAGGTTTGAGGAAGGTTTGTGACCTTACTTTTCTTGTTTTGTACGTTTTTCTTATCTTTTCTAGATTGATTCGCTCATGGGTGGCATGAAAGTCAAGTACAATTAAATCGTGACTAATGGTATCCTCAAAAAGTAGAAATTCATTTCCGAGGGAACCACGAAATATCAAATCTGATCCAAGGAAATGAATTTTATCTTCTTTACCACTTCCAATTTCAATCTGCTCTTGAAGAAAAGTTGATAGTTCTTGGGTTTTAACCTCAGGTTGTAAATTTATTTGCTGCTCCTTCGTAGCATCTTTCAAGTTAATATCTGTTGCAACTTTTTTTTCAATCATTAATTGTGATTGTTTTACTCTTTTAGTTCGTGAAGTCAGATGGGGAACAACTGCTTGCGTT
>JBHLPG010000283.1:0-5133 GCA_048939725.1 Promethearchaeota archaeon
CCTTCGTAGCATCTTTCAAGTTAATATCTGTTGCAATTTTTTTTTCAATCATTAATTGTGATTGTTTTACTCTTTTAGTTCGTGAAGTCAGATGGGGAACAACTGCTTGCGTTTTGAGGCAATGGTTTACAGTTGAAGTTACTGCTATCATCAGATTTTTTTCATCGAAGAAAAGAACCTCATGTTTTTGAGGATGAATATTCACATCAAAATATTTCGGTTCAAGTTCAAGGAATAGGAATGCTGCAGGAAATTCTCGTTTCATTAAATAAGATCCATATCCCTCTTCTAAGGCAGTCTGTAAAACTTTTGAGAATATCCGTCGCCCATTAAGATAGAAAAACTGATATTTTCTGTTTCGGCGGTGGTGACCCTGTTTACTGAGATATCCATGGATTAAAACCTTATCACGTTGGATGATTCCTATATCTATAAGGGATTCAGCTAACTCTTGACCAAAAGCTCTTTTGATCGCAGAGAGATGATTATCACTCCTAACAGTTTGAAATTCGATTTCTCCATCATTCACATAAATAAAAGAAATTTGGGGGTGTCCAACAGCATATTGAGCAACAATCTCATAGATATATGACTGCTCAATAGATGCTTTTTTCAAAAATTTCCGTCTGACTATGAAATTAAAAAATAGATCTTGGACTCGTACACGAGTTCCAGGTAAAGCCATTAACTCTTCCGTAATTTGAGGGTTTTCCATATCATTTTCTACTGAAATACATTTAGCTAGTTCATCATTGGCTGTTCTACTAACAAGAGAGAACCTAGAGACTGATGCTATTGAATATAACGCTTCTCCACGAAACCCCATGGTAGAAATTGATTCTAAATCCTTTTCAGAGTAAATTTTACTTGTCGCATGTCGTTTAATAGTCAATGGAAGATCATCTGATGGGATTCCTGTCCCATTATCTTGAATCTCAATCAAATCCTTCCCACCGTTTTTTATCTCGATTCGAATCTCTGTAGCTGACGCATCTATTGCATTTTCAATCAGTTCCTTCACAACACTCGCAGGACGCTCGATCACCTCACCTGCTGCTATTTTAGATACACAGACTGGATCTAAAATCTGAATTTTAGACATCCTTAATTTCCTCGAGCTTCTTCTCCAATTCTTGCATGTCCTTAACTATATGCCCAAGCTGCTGGAGCGCTTCTACTGGCGTTTTATAGTTTATATCAATGTCTGTATAGTTTTTTAAGAATGCTAGAATTTCAAATTTTAAATTTTTCAACTTCTTTTCAAGTTGTTGCTGATCGACGTTTTTTGAGAGAGCTTCTGCAAGTGATAACTGTCTTGGTTGCCTTGAAACTGCTTCTTTACTACGAGGTATTGCTGCTGTATCAGACGCAGCTTCCAGTTCTAACAATTTCTTTTGAGCCTCAAGGATGACTGGTTTGGGAATTCCGGCCATTTTAGCTACACTAATTCCAAATGAATGGTCAGTTGAACCCTCTTTTATCTTATAAAGTAGCACTAGCTTTCCATTTCGCACTTTAGCAGTTTGGTGATAATTTTTGACATCTGAATACTGTATTTCCAATTCACTCAATTGGTGATAATGTGTAGCAAATAGTGTTTTGCTTTTTTTCTCCCTTGCAATATACTCTGCGATAGCCCAGGCCAATGATAAACCATCGAACGTGCTAGTCCCCCTGCCTACTTCATCTAGAATTATCAAGGAATCTGGTGTAGAATTATGAAGGATATGAGCAGTTTCGAGCATTTCAAGCATAAAAGTAGATTGACCAAATGCGAGCCTATCAAACGCGCCGACTCGGGTAAATATTTTATCGATTATACTTAATTTACATTCTTTTGCTGGAACCCATGACCCTGTTTGAGCCATTAGCACTATAAGTGCTACTTGTCTGATAAAAACAGAATTATGATTGATTATACCATTTCCTATAAACGAATGTCCATTAGGTACACTAAAATCGTAGACTTTTGAAATGGAATTTTCAATTCTATTTATTTTGTCATAATAAAAATGATTTTCACTTATTTTTTTAAGTTCAACACAATCAATATCGTATTTAATGCAATATTCAACTAAGTCTTTCAATTTGTGATATGAAATGTTCCGTTTTTGGCCAATGTAACTGTAGAAAATCCCTGATATCTTTTTATTATATTTAAATTTATCCTTTTGAGGTATCGAATGGGATTTTTCTAGATATCTTTCCTTTATGGCAAGTAATTCATCGTATAAATGTGGAATGCTATCAACATTCGTCATTCTTACTGAAGACGCTAATTCCTTCCTTATCGACTTTCTTGGAAGTCTAAAACCTAATTCTTCGTGAAAAATTATAGCATCATTGCCTGTTATTCTAACTTCGTAACAAGGTTTCTTAGCTGTCATTTTTACACTAAGAGAACTAATTATTCCCCAATTTAAAAGGCTGGTATGAACCTGTGTTGCTAATCTTCTTGATGTTGTGGAAAGAGTGACATTACCATATCTATTATCTGCTGTTCCATCTGTATCAAACAAGCCTTGTAGAAACTTTCTAAAGATCCTCTTTGGTGATTTTAAAATACATTTAGGAATTGTTTTTTCATCTGATCCACTATATTTCAGTCCTAGATGTTTGAAAAAATCTCTTAAAAAGAAACTTGTAACAATGTAGTCTTTCCCATCATTTGTTGCACTCACCTTATAGTTAAACAATTCTTTATTTATTCGTTCAAACTCAGAAATCAGAAATTCATCCCCAGAAGAGAATCTATAAGCCTTCTTATAGGTTAAGGCTCCATCACCTACCATTAACCCAAGTAAATAGGCTAAATCTTCATTTATTTCTGTTGGTAAAGGATAAATGTTCGTTCTATAGTGGTATCTAGGTGGGGAATATTCTATTTGGGTTTTATTGCCCCAAAGGCCATTTTTTCTATTTATAATAATGAAATCATCTGTTTTTATATCGATTAATTTCTTCCAAATTTCCTTTCCTTTCTCATTTCGAATTAAAATAGGGTGATTATATGTTCCCTCTATTATATACCCCCTTCCTGTTTCTATTTTCAATGTTGGTCTTTTCCCATCATAATAAAAATGAGATGTTTTCGTTCTCCCCCAACGCGATAACACATCTACTTCTAAGTCTTTGAAAGTCTTCTCTAAAATGTTTCCAGGTTTAAAATCCTCAATGGGTAAAACTCCTTGATCTGAGAATATCAAAGTATCTGGAGAAACACATTTTCCTGACATATTGGGACCCGTTATAATATGAAGATTTCCCTCTTTTAAGGAAACACTGTTAGGTACAAATCCAGTCTCCTTTTGTAGCTGTTCCACGACAGGATGGCGCCCGTCACGAATAGTAATAGCTGGGTCGTTCACAAATTGAGGTTTACAGAAGTCATTTTTAATTGCTGTAAAGGCAAAACAAACCAATACATCTAATTCAGCAATGAGTTCAGCAAACTGACGAATCGTTTCTACTTTCTGAGAAATCTCTTCACGAATTTCGCAAAATAATTGATATTCAAGCTCTTTAATTTGTTCATCTGCATTTAATATTTTTTCTTCAATTGCCTTTAATTCAGGGGTGATAAACCGCTCTGCACTGACTAGAGTCTGTCGTCGGACATAATCAGATGGGACAGCCTCCTCACCCGCGTCACGAAGTTGAGCTTTCGTAGCTTCGATGTAATATCCATGAATGGAATTATAACCAAGCTTAATATTAAACGTGGTTCGCTCCTGCTCCCGTTGCTCAATCTCTCGCAAGATTAAATCTTGATTCTTCTGTAATTCATGCAATTGGAGTAAATCATCATTGTAACTAGGCTTTATGATATCTCCATCTCGAACTGATGCTGCTGGAGACTCATGTATTCCGTCATCAATTAAATCAATAACATTTGTAAGATCTAAAGCCTCAAAATTCATGATCTTTCGGCAGATAGAACTTTCAAATTCACCCTTTTCGAAAAAAATTGGAATTTCTAAACAAAACTTTAAAGAATTTCTAAGAGAGATTAAATCTCTTGCATTGACCGATTGGTACTTGATTTTAGTTACTAATCGTTGAAGATCCGCAATGTTGGAAAGTAAGTGGTTGATTTCTTCTATTACGGATAAATCTTGTTTGAACTCTTCTACTGCATCCAAACGATGATTTATTTCACTTATATCACGTAAGGGCTGTAATAACCACCTACGCAGTAATCGAGCCCCCATACTTGTACTAATATCAGTGAAGATCGATAGCAAACTCCCTTCGATCTTACCATCAAAAGCATTCCCAGTGATTTCAAGGTTCCTCTGAGTGTTGGAATCGAGAATTAGGTGGTTTCGATTGTCTAGAGTTCGTAGAAATGATATATTACTGGGATAATCTTGTTTGAGCATTTTTAAATATGATATAATTGCTCCTGCTGCTCGTATTCCCTCAACCATTGAATCACAGCCGAAACCTGCTAGTGATTTAACTTCAAAATGATTTAAGAGTGTTTGCTGAGCTGTATCGAAATTGAATAAGGTTTCATTGACAGGATATAACACTTTATGTGAAGTAGAGAGAATTTTCTCCAATGATGCCTGAAGTTTTCCTTTGGTTTGTAGATCTGGGAATATCACTTCACGGGGATTAAAACGGGAAAATTCATCCTGAAAATTGTCAATCACATTTTCATTAAACTCAGTAACTAAAAATTCACTGGTAGAGATATCAATGAATGATAAACCAATTGTGTGTCTTTTCTCATTAACAGCTATACTTAAAAGAAAATTATTTGTGTTTTTATCTAATATCGAGGTTTCAAAAACAGTTCCTGGTGTAACAACCCGCGTTACCCCTCTTTTTACGATTTTCCCTGAAGGAACATTCTTTGCATCCTCTAATTGGTCTACAATCGCTACTTTATAACCCTGATCAATCATTTTTTTTAAGTAGGAATCTATAGCTTTGACAGGAACCCCTGCTAACGGAATTCTCTCTCCATCTCCTCCCATTCCTCTTGAAGTCAGTGTAATATCAAGTGCTTTAGAAGCAATTTTTGCATCCTCATTAAATGTTTCATAAAAATCCCCTAACTGGAAAAACACAACAGCATCTTCATGCTCCTTCTTAATACGATAATACTGTTGCATTGCTTTTGTT
>JBHLPG010000284.1:0-5131 GCA_048939725.1 Promethearchaeota archaeon
AAGAACAGACTGCTGCCATGCATCAACTTACATCAGCAGCAGAACAATTATTCCAACTTGGAGACAAATTACTAGGTTTAGTAAACCACTTTCAGGTTTCTTAAAATTCTAATTAGAAAAAAAATGGCCAATGAAAACTTGTTTATTTTCGACTGATTTCCCAAAATATCAATTGAAATTACATAAGAATCAAAATTTAATAGCTTAATTGCCTTCTAAATTTCTCTTTAAATCTGAAGTTACTTTCCAGAGATCACCCGTATCAAATAAGACACCAGCAAACGTTGCATATTGAACATCTACAGTAGAGTTTTGTGATAACGGAATAGGGAATTTAAGAATTAATTTCATTTTTGCACCACTGAAAGTCAGGAGTTCGTCAAATACTGAACCTTTAGTGAATTGAATAAAATCTGTCTCAGACTTAGATAAACGAAACCCAAAAGGGATAAGTCTTTCTGCTAAAGCATGAATAGGATTCGCGTTTTCAATAACTTCTAAGGATAGATTGATGTGAGTTTTATATTTAGGAAAAAAGGAAATTGTAGGTTTTTTTTCTGAATGTTGTGCAGGAGGTCTTAGTGTGTAACAAATTTTCAAGGTTACTAATAGAATTATTATCACAAAAAATGCAAAAATCAAAAAATCTATTTCATCCAATACATTCTCACCACCGAATAAAAGTGAGGAAAATCTACACCAAAGCCATATAAAAACGTTTACTGTACAATTGTCGAATGAAAAACTCTCACAGTTAAGAGAACCTTTAATATAATAAATTTCAACTTATTAAAAGGCTGGATTAACCCCGAATCCAAAACAAAAGGTATTAATGACCTGATGATCAATCAGGTATTTTGGATCTCAATTTAAATTGATCAAAAGGAATAATTTTAAGAGCTATCACTGGTCTAACAGGTGAGAAATTTAGAAACTTTGGGATCTGGGATTAAATGGGGAAAAAAAGAAGAAGAAAAGAAACTCAAAACTCTAAGCAAGAAAGCGTATCAAATAAATCATCAGAGTTAAGCTAGAGAATTTGTTATTCAAAAACATTTAAGAGCAAAGAATTAGACAGGAAATTCTCATATATCTAGATTCAACATAAATGAATATCTTGATGATGTGAAGGAAATGTCTTACATCAAAAATAGTAAGTTTGGAGAATTTAGTTTACCTACCATCCTGCTTATGCTTTTAACGGTTACACCAAGTTATTTAACCAACCATATGATAGCAGATGTGCCCTCTGAACCACACCCTGCAAATGCAATGTGGATTGAACCGTCGAATGTAACAACTGCAGAGGTTGGGGAGAAATTCAACGTTACTGTCTTTGTTAATGTGACATTGGTGAGTTTTGCATGGCAAGTAAAATTATGTTTTAATTCAACCTTCTTTAAAGCTATAAAAATCGGTTATACAAATGGGAATAAAAGCGACTTTTTTACTGATTACTCACCGATACCCGTAACTCCAACAATTAACAATGAAGAGGGTTATATTCTACATGGAGAGTCACTGCTGGGTAATGATGAAAAGGCTCCAGGATATGGAAGCTTAATATGGATTGAATTCAACCTGACACAGATACCACCTCAAAATCGTTCCACAATATATTTTTCAATCCCTTATGGAATCGATACGTTCATTCTAACTCCATACATTGATACAATTCCAATGGAATCAGTTAATGGTGCTGAAATATCCGTAGGATACACTCCCCCTAGCGCTACAGGCTTACCACACTTCTCAGACATAGTCATTCTAATATTAATTGTTATTGTTATAGCTACAGTAGTTTTCATGTTGGTAATAATGAGAAAAAGAAGGAAGTCAAAAGAATATGAAAAAACTGATAATTAAGTCCACTCTTTTAATGGCAATATTGCTCTATACCAGCTTGATAAACTTGACCCTCAACGACGAACCAGCGAATATACCTCTTCAAAGTATGTCAGAAACTTTCTCTGAGACTACAGGTAATGATATTCTGATTATAAACGATCCAAATAAACATGCTTATTTTGGATGGTATAAGCCAACTGCTTTTAGTATTACAATATGGGAACTCTTGAATAGGACTGTTTTATGGGCATCCAGCTTTAACCAACCTAATGAGACAAAAATAGTCTTCTTCCGCGAACCTACAGATATGGATGCTATAGGAGTGTATGACTGGCTAATTGGTGGAGGATACCTAACAGAGAACATCATATTACACCCAACGGCCGATGCTGCAATACTACAACCAAATTATTATGATGATAGTGATTTGGTAATCTATTGGAATATTAATGGTTATAATTCTACAAATATCGTTAGTTCGAGAGTTCCATTCATCACAGTCTCCGCTATGCAGACCGATGAGATGGGGATTGGCAGTGGGAGCCCAACTAAGAGTGCCTCGAATGATACATTCTACATTGTTAACAATAAATACTATCCAACAGAAAACTACCCGCTAGGCCCAATAATTTTCGATGATAGCTATAAATTCGAAGCCACAGCAGCTTCAGCCGATGGAAATGTGCTGATTCAAGCAGAGGTAGAGAGCGTTGCCACTCACGCTGAAATATCTATTATACAAGATATTGAAGTTCAAACCAATGGGAGTGCGAACATAAATTTCACTATTATAATTCCTGAGTCTCCACTTGCAGACCTTTTACGACAATCATTTTTCTCTAATACTACATCACTTCAACCTGATGTCGAATATGATGTACCAGATAATATAACGGTAACTGATGAGACTAGCTTGGAGAAAGGCATTAAAACTGTAGCATTGCAAGGAGATGTCAGTGATGGTGATGGACAGGTTGAGAGGGAGGATCTCGAGCTCATAGCTGGAAACATTGGATCAATTGTAGGCGATGAGGACTGGAATGCTGAATTAGACTTTAACTGGGATGGAAAAATCGATGTTAAAGACCTCGCTATTGCTGCACGGAACTATGAGAAAACACTAAATAACACAGGGAGTCTGTATATAGCAGGATACTATAATGGAACATTAGTTAATTGTACAAATGTATATTATCGTGGACCAGAAGGATCAACGAAAACAAATATGTCTAAGGCTGGTTACATTTGGTACAACGTTCTCCCTGGTAATTATACAATTTATGGAACTTATAATAATACCGAAAAGAGTACTGAGGTTTTGGTTGAACCCAAAAAAGTTACTTATTCACAACTTGATTTTGGAGGAGAAGAAGTACCCCCATCAGAAAGAACAGAGTATTCACCAGCTAAAGAGGCATTCTACCAAGGAATGACCTTGGAACAACTGATTCTCCTCGGATTTGATATAAATGTGACTCAATCTAAAATAATACCTTTTAGCTCAACCAATGAAACTAGAATTTCACTTATGGCTTATTCATCAAATCTTGCTAAGTACACAGGTTCAGATTGGAGAATAAATATTGGAGCTTGGAATGATAGCGACAAAGCGTTAGCTGCAGATTTTCTGTTCACTAAAATACAGTATATGATGTTGATGCTTCAATCTTTTCCTGGTGAACAGCAATACATAGCAAATTGGCTACTAAATTTTAGCTTACCCGTAGGACATACGCTTCACGATCAAAGTAAGCTCAATGAACTGAATTGGACAATTGATTTTGGGGAAGGCACTTTCATGCAAACAAATGTGACTGAAGTTTCTGGAAGGATTATTGTCGATGAAGTTATTGTCGTAAATGAACGAAATATCACAGCTAATGAAACATATCTAGCAGCAGCCTTAGGCCAATATAAAGTATTCGCTATCAATTATTCTCATCCTTATATTCCCCCCAATAGAATCACAGGAAAAATATGTAAACCAGAAGGCGATTGGTCAAAAACCTGGAGCTATACAATAGCTCCTAGTCCTTGTGAAAAGACCTGGAGAGTTGGTGGAACCGTTGGTTTAGATATTAGTTTGAGAGCGACACCTATATTAAAAATAAACTGGTATATGGGTTGGGAAAGGAAGTGGACTTGGAAAGGGTATAAACTTCAGTGGTTTCAATCATGGATGAAAATAACCCCCTCAATAAAAGTGGAGGTTTCACTTGGTGTTGGAGTCAGCTACAGTAGAACGTGGAATTACAGATTATTAACGTTATCTAATAGATTTTATTTCTGGGCAGGTAGCGTACCAGTCTGGGCTAACTTACGATTAACTGTAGATGCTGGTATTGATTTCGAAGCTGGAGGAAGAATATCGATCTCGAGTTGGGTCTCTTTAGAGACAATGTATAAAGCAGGAATTAGATGGGACACGACGTCTGGATGGAGTACAATATGGGATAGTTATGTGAGTGTACAACGAGGCAATCCTCAGATATCAGGATCAGCAGGTCTAAGTGTAACCCCTAAATTAACCTGTAAACTTGCCTTTTTGATATATGATGTTGGAGGTCCATTTGTATCAGCAATACCTTATGCACCGATGTCAATAAACTACTATTCAAACCAACCCAATGAATGGTACATTCAACTCAGATTCAAAATTGAAGCAGGTGTTACCCTTGCAGGATGGTTAAGTAAGATATTAAAACTATCTTCATACTCAAGAACAATTAAGGACTGGCTCCTAAAATCTTGGAGTGGTTATTGGTAGCAGCTCTCTAATCAAAATCATTTTTAATTGCAATAAATGCCATTTTTAGCTCAAATATTCAATAGTTTTATTTAATTTTTCAATTACAATAGCTAACCTGTGAAGGAATTCTGTTTCTTTCCATAAAGTCGATTGAATCATTTGTATACGTAACAACATTGCTTGATTCCGAATTAAACGAAATAGAAATATGGAATTTAGAATATTTTCAGGTAGTAATGCAGATTTTTGTGTCTCAAAATTAATTGAGGAGGAAGCTAATGATTCTAGCTCTTCCAATTCTCGTATAACGTATTCCAAATTTTCAGTTGGTTTTGGAGGTTTAAACATCTCATATTCTTCCTAGGTCTTAAATTGATGTTATTAATTTTAATAAATCAAACTATGGCTAATGATTTAGTCCTATTGACACTTTACGTTATACACGCATTTGTACTTTACTAGTTCGAAATTTGAACCAAACCCATTGAATTAGAAATCCTCCCAAAACCCATGAAGTCATTGGATAGGCTAATC
>JBHLPG010000048.1:0-20753 GCA_048939725.1 Promethearchaeota archaeon
GAAGTATGGTATGCGAGAATCATACCTTTTGATGGGATAGTAACAGGTTTACCAAGGAATTCGAGCATGATTAGCATTATAAGTCGTCCAGTAATAGAAAGTTATAAATTTCAACCAGATCTATCAATGGATGTTCGTTATAATCTCACTGCTGAAATTACAGATATTAGCTTCCCTGATTCCATTATGGTTAAGTTTGAAATCATTTTCTCTAATAATAGTTTAATTATGTTAAATGGTACTTATCTCAATTCAAATCATTGGAATTTAACAATAGATTTATTAGATTACATAAACGAAAGTATATCTATAAGAATTTATACCTTTACGCAATTTAACGTTGGAGGAAAAACTTTTCGAATTTTTAATTTCTTAAAGTTCAATTTTACAGCAGAAGATAAAACTCCACCAAGAGTACTTGAGATAGTATTGAAGAAGGATAATGAGCAAAATCCTAAAAATTTAATAATTTATGTAAAACTTGAGGAATATACTTCAGGAATAACAGAAGTTTTTCTCCATTATTCAATTACTAATTCTTCTACAATTTCTAGGATGGGAGTAGGCTCTGAAATTAGTGACAATCTCCAAATGATTTACCTTAATAACTCAGGTGGGATTTGGTATTACTGGGGAACTATTACATATAATTTCGGTCCTGATGTTCTCTTCTCTTGTTATGTAAGTGCAACAGATGGATTAGGGAATTCAAGAATGAATGCTTCTTCAATTGATATATATAAGGAACGTCTTGTTCAACCGCTTCAACCTGGGCTTAATCTACCACAAATATCCTTAATTGTACTTGTCACAACAATTATCCTTATCAGTGTGCTTCTACCTGTACGTTCCATTCAACGAAAAAGAAGTGTAAAATTCAAAAGATTGAGAGAGTTTGAAGATAGATTATCAATAATTCCTAATGTATATACAATTCTAGTAAGCACAGAAGTTGGCGTTCCTATTTATTCTATAACCAATGTCTTGTACCAGAAAGGTGATACATTAAATGATACGTTGAGTGGCCTTTCAGTAAGTATTGATACTTTTCTCCAGTCATTTCAATCAGATTTTATGCAGCAAGTACAACAAGATGAAGAGGTTTCGGAGACAGAGAATGGAATAATTCGTATAAGTGTAATTGAACAGCACAAAGTCCAAGTTTTAATTGCAGCAACACCTACATTCAGAATATTTGTGTTTCTTAGAGAAAAACCATCTAGATTCACAAAAAAGATATTTTCTCGTGCAATTCAGGATCTCGAAAAAAATATCTTGATCGAAGATCTTGGAATTGTTGATGAGAGATTTTATGGCCCCCAGGTTGAATCAGTTCTCAATAAATATTTTCCTCTCACTTTACTGAAACCATTCGTTATAGATACTTTTAAATTGAAAATGTTTGATGAAGGATTAAAGAGAGGACGGGTTGATATACCTATCTCTCGAGCTGGACTTAATTCGCTTAAACGTCTTGTTGTTGCTCACAGGTTCCCCGAACGTGCAGCACACCATCCTGAAAGGCTATTTAACGAAGCTGCAGATAAAGGATTATTATCAGAATCAAGAATGCTTTTATATAATGATGCCTGGAGTATCTTAGCTAAACTTCTCAAAACTCCTCCAGAGCAAATTTACGAAGCTCTTTGGATCGGATGTTCTCCTAATGTACAAATTATTACACTTAAAAGATTTTAGTTGCCAAAATTTATATTAAAGATGGGTGTAGTTCACGATAGGATCATCCTAATGTTTAAATGTTCTGAAAGGAGCTGGAGCTCATTATTATAATCTAGATTAGATCCTCCTTTTACATTTAATTTTTGTCATTAAATTAATTCAGCAGGAGATAAAAAAATAGTATTTTATACTAAGAAATCTAGATACAACCTGTACTAGAAGCTAATTGAATTGATGGTTGTTTGCGAAGTTAAGTATAGATATTTCTTCAATATTTTATTCTTGATGGAGTTTTGCTATATATTGGCATTATTAGTCAAAATAACGTTATGTGGAGATGGTGCGGTTGGGAAGACATCCTTAAGAAATAGATATCTAGGACGAGGATTTGATACAGATTACATCCCGACAATTGGAACTGATTTTGTCTCAAAACAAATCATTTTGGATTTTGGTCTTGAAATTAAGAAAATCAGATTCCAAATCTGGGACTTAGCTGGCCAACCAACCTTTCGTACCGTTCGAGGCCTTTATTTCAAACATGCTGTTGGAGCATTTCTCGTTTACGACATTACAAGACCAGATACCTTGTTTAGTTTAGATAAGTGGATGAATGAACTAAGTATACATTCAGGTTCTTCTGATATCTCAGTTATCGTAGTCGGTAATAAATCAGATTTACAAGATGAATGTAAGGATAGAGTTAAGAGTGAGGAAGCAAGAAGGTATATCTCTGGAGAGCTCATAACAAAGTTTGATAACATCAATGAGAATGTAATTTACATTGAAACCTCAGCTAAAACAGGCGAAAATGTCAATGAGGCATTTCATGAATTAGGATTAACTCTATATAACAAATATAAAACTTGAAAAAAATATCATATTATTATTTTAACCAATTAGCTCTAATAAAGCTTCAATTCTTGTCCATGCTTGTTCTTCACTAAAATTTCTCGAATCGCACATATCTCCCTCAACAATGACACCAGGTACACCAGTCTTCTCTGTCACTTCTCGTCTTGTAATCGGTTGTCCTAAGCTATATCGCTTACAACTTCTCATTGAATGGTAAAGAATCCCATCACATTCGTAATCAATGGTAAGGCTGCTAATCAAGTCAATTTTATGTTGGAGGGTCTTATTTAGATAAATATTCGAGTACATTATAGCAGCATCTCTTAATAAATCCCCTGATCTTGTAATTCTCCCCTGTTGCGACCATGCTTGGGTGTAAGTATCCACTGGGAAAACGACTCCCTTTGAGGCAAATGTATTAAAAAATTCATATAGATTAAACCATATAGGAATGTTGTCGAACAGTAATCGATATTTCTCGGGAACAGTAATCGCTCCAAGTCCCGAATCAACTCGCTGTTGAACTTCTCCTAAAACTTCTTCATAAACAGATATGGTTTCAAGAGTCCCTCTCTGAGCAACCACAGGAGCCATTAGGAGAAACCGATCTGCACAGTTCAAAGGACTTGGTTTATTTTTACAAAGTTCAAGTATTTGGCTCCATAAGCCAATTGCCTGTAGCGAATTTTCCATTGTCTCAATCATTTTGTCTTCATTCATCTTTCTCCCCATCTGTTTCTCGAGAAATTCGATATAATTCTGCAATTGGACTGTAATATATTCCATGTAATGGTTTGGTAGGTGGTCTCCAGTTAGAGGAGGGGTGTCAAACAAAAATAATGGGATTTTATAATGTCGCGATAGATCTTGATACCATTTCAAAACTGTTCCACAGATATTATTCCCCGCGATTAACATATCAGGTTGAGCTAATCCTCCAGAACCATCGATCTCATGCATTGGAGTGGGAGGATTAGGAGCAAAAACGCTGCCAAAAGATGTCCTTGCATAAGCACAAAGATCAGCATTATATCCATGCTTCTCTGCTACTTGACATAATCGTGTAGAATCTTTTGCTGCTCCTGCTATTGCTCCATATTGTTCTGGATAGAGAGGGATGATATCCATGGCAATCAAGAATTCGACTGGTCCACCTGAAGTTACCCAAGCGATCTTTTTCCCCTCATCATGTAAGTAAGGATTTTTACTCTGGAAATAATACATCGCTTGTGAATTCTTGACACTCTGGGTACTTTCCAGTCGTCTGTACACACGATTTGCTTCTTTACTAGACATATGACCTTCTCCTTTCAGGATAACATTTCAATATATGCAGAGAGACGTGTTTGAATTTGTTGAATATTGGATAATTCAGGAGTTGTCTCTAAACTTAAGTAGGGAATATCGAGATCCTTCAGGCCGTTTTGGATTGAAACAAATTCGAATGAATCTGGATCACAAAATTTCATTCCTAATAGGATTACCCCATCAATTCTATGATAATGAATTGCTTCTTCTAAACCCCTCCACCTTTTTTCCATATCATAAGCAGTCAGGGATTCTCTCTATATAAGCTTGAGCATACCCCTGTAAGAACTGACTCTGGGGAATTGAGAATTTATAATTTCTTGCCCCAAAAGACAAATCATCTGTCACAACATGGTCAAATTCTGGAATTTCATCGAATAGCCGAAAATTATCAAACATACCTCCAGTTAAAAGGATACGCGGAGAGTCAGCTAAGTTAAGTACTGGTGAGTTATCAATTTGTTTAATTTTCATACTTAAATAAGGATTTATGGTCTCAACAGGAAGTAAATCTCCGAGAAGTAATAATTTGAAAAAATCTCCGTACCTAAGCTTTCGTTCCGAAACGAGACTAGCGAGTTTTTGAAGATTAACCCTTTTAGTGTTATATAACTTAATACTATCAGAAATTGTAAATCCGTTGGGATTATCAGGAAATTTTTCTGAAATTATTTGAATTAATGTCTCAAATTCATTTTGCAGATATTCTACAGCATCCTCAGAATCTACTAACACTGGAAAGGTAAGGTTATATGCCCATCGTTGTGGAAAAACCTTACGCCAGATATCTGAGACATTCTGCAAAGAATCACAGGTACCAGCAGAAAAAATTATTCCATCTAAAGAGTGGTATCCTTTAGCAATCGCAACATCCATGATTTGACGTAACCAAGAGCACCCAAACGCTTGAATATATCGTTCTGAAGCTCCTTGGGTGGATATACCGATGGATAACATACGAACTGGATAAGTGTTCAAGGCATGCAACAATTCAACTGGCACACGGTTGGTAAAGTACCCCAAGAGAGGTTTTCCCTGTTGCTGGATAACTTTCAATGACTCAGCATAATCCTGGAGAAAAAAATCAGGAGAATGATTGAGAAGAAGTTTTGTGTTTTCGTCTCCATTGGATTTTAATGACTGTTCAAGTCCTTCTATCTTATTAATTTTTGTTATTCTAGATCACCTATCTATCTTGCTGAAAACCCACCATCTAAAACGAGATATTGTCCAGTAATATTTGATGAAGCGTCAGATGCTAAGAAGCAAGTGGCAGATTTTATGTCATTTGGATGATTAAATTGCTTTAATGGGATTTCCTCAAGAAGAGTCTCTCTTACAGGACTATCTTTATTAGTAAATACTTTAGCCATTGTGTCTCCTTCTATAAATGAAGGTGTAATTGCATTCACACGAATATTCCACTTACTCCATTCAATGGCTAATTGCCGCGTCAGACCTAAAACACCAGCTTTAGAAGCTGTATACCCAATTTGACTTCCAACCACCACTCCTTGGAAAGCTAAGATACTACTAATGTTAATTATCGTTCCCCCACCCTTTGGAATCATAAGTTCGTTTGCAACTTCCCGAGTGATAAGAAACAATCCTGTAAGATTGATATCTATAACGCGATGCCATGTTGCTAGAGTTTGGTCGACTGTTGGGGCATTCCAAGTGACACCTGCATTATTAATTAAAATATCAATACGATCGATCTCACTTTTTATTCGTCGCACCATTTCTTTTACCTGTGCTTCATCAGAGACATCACACTGAAGGACATGGATATTTGCCAGTGGAAACAAATCAGAGAGGCGATTTTGCTCATCTTCTAGTGAACCATGTCTTCCTCTACCGCAAAATATCAATGTACTGACTCCTGCTTCCAATAGACCTTCATTTATAATTGACCCTATTCCCTTGGCACCTCCAGTTACTAGTGCCACTTTTCCTGTTAATTTAAATAGATCTAACACATGGGTAGATTTCATTTTGCTAGATATCCTCCATCAACGGGGATTACAATACCAGTTATGTATGAACTTGCAGGACTGGCTAAAAACACAACTGGCCCTTTCAACTCCCATGGTTCCCCGAAACGTCCAAAAGGACAGTCAGCAAGTAAAAGTTCGCGGTATGGACTATTTTCTCCTGTGAAATGACGGGTCATATATGAGGGAAACCAACTTGGAGCGATTGCGTTCACTCTAATTCCAACCGATGCCCACTCAATCGCCAATTGCTTTGTCATGCCGATAACACCAGCTTTTGAAGCTGAGTACGCTGAAATCCCTATCTCACCACCAGTCATCCCAGAAACACTTGCAATATTTATTATTGAACCATTTCCCCTTGGAAACATGAATTTCTTGGCTATTTCTCGCGTAATGACGAATAAACCAGTCAAGTTCGTCTCGATAACCATATTCCAACGATCTAGCGGCATTCTTTCCGAATCCTCTCCCCAACTAACCCCTGCATTGTTAACAAGAGTATCAATGGAAAAATCTTTCTCTTTCAAAACTGTCACAAGTTCTAGAATATCATCTTCAACACTTACATCGCATTTTAGTGGGATAATTTCAGGTCCGATTTTGCCTAGATTAGCGGATGCTTCCTCTAATGAGCCATGTCTTCCCCTTCCACAAATAGCAACAGCAGCTCCAGCCTCAGCTAACCCCTCAGCCATACTATATCCTATTCCAGATGCCCCACCAGTTACTAACGCCTTCTTTCCTGATAAATCAAATAATTCCCTGACATGAGTCAACTTTAACACCAATATAACAAGATGTCTATGATGCAGTTTATCCTACATTGAAAAATTAAGTAGGAAGGGAGTTTCTAGTTGCTTAATATATTACTTCTGGAAACTTAGAAGTAACTTCCCCCAAATTCGAATAATTCGCTCATCTTGACTGAGATCTGCAAGGGTATCATCATCTCCGACAAATGTATCTAAAAGAGTGGCAGCACTAAGCGAATTAAGCCGAGATTCATGATACTGGAGGAGCTCCTCAATTAATAGGCGTTTAATCCCTGGACTCATATCTACCAAGATAGCATAGGGAGTAGCGAAAAGTTTCTTATGAAAATCCTTTTTTAACAACAGATCTGAAGTCAATCCAGAATCAATCGCCATGAAATAATCCTTACCAAAAATAAACCGTAATTTGAAGATCTCTGTTGTTCCAAAGGAAATATATCGTGGCTTAGATTCAAATAACGAATGGATAAACCCCACGATTGCAGCAAAGAATCCAGCCCAAATACCTTGATTAGTGATATTGTAGGCAAATGGAATATCAAATCCGTCCAGATTAGCTATTATTGAGAATCCTTCATGCATGGGCAACATTTCTGTTGTTCTTTCAGCAGCTTGCCGTAAGTAGTAATGAAGTAAGAGTAGTTCCTGAAAGGAAAGAATCGAAAAATTTGATCCAGCAGCTCCAACTATATTATTAATGGTTTCGTCAACTATATAATCCTCATTAATATCAGCAATAATACGTCTGAAATGTTCTTCGATTTCAGCTTGAGTTTCATCATCTACATCAGCTACCATGTTTGAATAAAGAATACTAGCTTGACCCACAAGAACTGCTTTCATGATGATTTGAATATCTTCTGGAATGCCACCTTCAGCCGAAATCAAAAGTAAAGTAACTGCGGGATCAGAGATAATTAAGAAAAACTTCTCTTCTAAGGAAACGATAAAGATTTCGGAAGCTTTTAATCCTGCATGACCCCTACGATCAAAAATAATACTTGCAATTCCCTCTGTACCAAAGAGCTCCTTACCTAGCTTTCCTAATCCCATTAAGAAGTTAGATACAACCTCTAAAAATTCATTTGAGGGATTTCCAAAATGCCACTTTACTTCCGTCCCCTCTACAAAGAGAGCCCAGTGATCAGCAACTGCTGAACGCCTTAACGCCATTATTTTGCCCCTTTGGAAAATTATAACTGATATGTATCACACTTCTATATAAACCCCCACCTAATAAAAAAGCTACTTCTATCCTTTGAAAATTCTCATTAGAAATCAATTCAACATTAATGTCGTATTATCTAAAAAATACCAAAAACATGGGTTTAAATACTAAGCCGTTCAACTATATGTAATTAAGGAATAAAATTGAGGGGTGACTTCAAGTAGCTAACAAGAACTTCAATGAGCAAATGAACCCACAGTTTCCAAAGTCTGAAATAAGAGAAATAACTCTTCAAAATGATTTAACAGAGCTATCTCACGCAGTGGCTTTCTATATGAAAAAAGGGTTTACTGTTACGTATAATAGTGCTATTGAATGGAAGAAACTCCAGTATTGTGACTGGCACAGAATTTTTTCTCAGTTAGCTGTTGCTGCTCAAAGAAAAAATAGAATTTGGGCTAAAAATATTTAATATTTTCGTGAATACCACTAAAACAAGTTTGAAATTCTATCTAGAGGAATTTCAATATTTTTCTACAATGGCTTCATTATCCAAATACGATATGCTTCATAAGAAAAGAAGATAGTTCCACATATTACGAAGAAAAGAAATAAGAAATCCTCTGTATGAATCACAAAGGTTTCTCTAGAAAGCATTACTGCTAGATAGAGTAAGCACCCTATTGTGAAGAAAGAGATGTAGAATAACATTCTCGGGATCATATGGGTACCGATTTTAATAAAAAGTCCAAAAATACCTGTTTTAACCGTTTCCTCAACAGTATATTTATCTGTTGCAGATTTTGAGGCCAAACCTGCATCGACAAGTTTGTTCATGTGATAGGAAACTGTAGATGGAGAAGAAATTTTTAGATCGCGTTTTATCTCACGGATACCACTTTCACCGTGAGTTAATAAGAACCAATAAATTTTCATTGTTTTTCCTTGTAATAATTCATCTGGCAGGTCTTCCATTACTCTGACTCCCATTTTTCTGTCCATATAATCTTAGACTTGAATTAAATCCTGATTAGCTGAATCGATATTATCAGGCCAACTTTCCAAGATCATTATTTAATATTCAGTATTAGGAAAAAAAGAGGAGGAATGAATTTACTACACCTAAAGGATAAAATTCTCAATCTTCCTTTGTTACAATCAACATTACCATGCTTTCATCTTTGTGTATAGTTAACAAATTAGTTATCCAATCAGGCAACGTAGGAGGATCAGAATCAAGAATCTCCTGCCACTCCTCATCACTTAACCGCTCAGTCATCGGATGCTTGAATTCATAATAGGAAAAGGTACCTCCACGAGTTAAACGTAGTTTCCCATTACTATCTTGCACTACAACATATATGACATATGGGTCACCCGTACCCACCTCTAGAACCTGTCCTGTGTTCGGATCGGTATGAACATCCGCTATAATGGCCATACGGTCATCAGCTTCACTCACCCATGGATCAGCATCAGGATCTTGGAAACTAGCAATAGCAGCAATTTCTTCCCCAAAATTATTGATAAATTTAATATCGCTCTCATTCAAGGGATTATTTTCGAGTTCTTTGATACTTAATTCCACTAAACGATCAAACTGCTCCGCTATTGAATTAAGCTTATAACTAAAACCTTCAATGATGAGACCTCTATCCTCTAATCCATTTCTCATCAATCGTACTAGAGCCCCTAAACGGGCATATACTTCAGGATAGGGTTCAACATATCCGATAAATTCTTCAACTCCTGCTCTTTCGTATGTATAAGATTGTTTAGCGTATAAAATCGTATCATGTCGTAGTTCAGACCAAGAACCCATTACTGTCACTAATGCTTTGTCTAACCAAGCTTTACTAAGCATAAATCCAGGATACCCTTCTGTTGCAGGGTGTAATAATGGAAATAGTGAATAAAGCCATAGCCAATACAAGTTTTGCGTCCAGTCCTGATCAGTTAGATTTGCAAATTCACTTCTCAACTTCGTAATCTGAGAGCCATAATCAAAATACGTCTCATTCTCTAATTGAAGATGAAATTCTGCACGTGGACTCCCAAAAACAGAAAGTACATCTAATCCATTAGGGAATAAGCGCCCACCAACTTTATTATGTACTAATTGTTGGAAAATATAAGAGTCTGGTATAAATCTTTGACCCATTAATCTAAAACCTTGAGTAACATTCTCATGATCAAAAGCGTCTAAAACAAACATTGAATTGATTTTTGGTTTGCGATAGGTTTTAGCCTCATCAATTATATCCAGAATTAATTCATCACTAGCTAAAAGATCACCTTCAGGAGAGCCATTCTTCTTCCAAATTTCGTAGTACTCAGTAGGAGTTAAATCATCACTCGCTCCAACAAAGAACGCAGTTGGTTGATACACACGATCCCAATAATCCCATACAGTTTCAGAGCCTATAGTTTCATTAAAGGAAGATAGAAGTAGCATAGCCATTCGAGTATGATCAATACCCATTTCTATTTCACCTGTCGGACTTTGAAGAAGAAATCCCATCCTTCCTGCATACATCATAGCTTTGAAATAATTAGCTAGGAGTATATTTCGTGTATAATGCCCCCGGACTTTATACTGTGTATAATCCTCATCATAACCAAAGATAGCTGATACACTTCTTTCTCCAGCTTCGATCTTTGAGAGTTCTGCAGTTACAAGGCCCTCAATATTTTGAGGGATTTCTGTAGTATTATCGATTAAATATAACATGACCGTAAGATAAGCAATATTCTTGGATACTGCTTCTTGAACACTGATTTCAGTAACAGTACCACTCAATGTAATTTGATCTTCCTGTAGTGTTTGTAGTAAGATCTCAAAATCATTACTAAAGTGAGTGCCTTCTAATATTCTTAGACTAATATCATATAATACGTGATATGCATGTAAACAGAGATCTGTAGTTATAAATTTAGGTGTTGGCTCTAAACGTGGGTAGATTTCATAGATATCTTCATACCCTTCATCAACTAAAGCAAATCCATACTTCTCTAATTCTCTTTTAATTCCTGATTGAATAGTCAATCCTTGCATGTCAACATTTGCCAAATCTGATTGAATTTGTATAGGCACTATTTGAGGATTATAAGAGAGATTCATTGGTGTATAAATGCCAAACTCTGTTTGAAGGCTGCTTCTGATTTTGTAACTAGAAGCAGTTCCATCGAGTAAGGAATCATCTCCACCGGGAAATGAGGGAGTATCTGTTGGAATATCTAAGGGATTGAAGAAACTAAGAGCTAGAATAAAAATCAAAATTGCTACAGTTCCTCCACCAATAGAGGAAAGAAGACCATATTTTCTTAATTTCCCGTTTATTCTCATGAAATCATCACCATATCTTTTCTTTAATGTGATTGATCATGTAAAATACAAGTTTAAATACCTATACAGTCGAACAGTCTCATAAAAAAATAGTACGGCGTGTTTGAAATTACGAACGGACTGTTCGTCTTTTTGAACGTTGATCTAGAAACGAAATAGTCGAAACTCAGAGAACCATATATTAAAAAGAACCCTTCTCTAAAGACCTACACTCACTCAATTCTCTTGTTTTGCGCTATTTTTTAATCAATAAACTACCCTTTAATTCCAATGTTCCATTTTCTATAAGTTCATCAATACTTTTTTCTAGTGCTACCTTTTCGGGTGGTTTCTTTCCTTGAGACAACTCAGCTATTGTAGCATTCATAATAATAGCAGTACGATCTTCAAACTTTCCCTGAAAAGCAGCAAGGATTTTCTTTTGATTTTCAGTGAAATTTCCTTTAATAGAACTTGTTGAAATAACAGGAAAATCTTCTTCCTCCTCTTCTTCTTTAAATGGTTGAATAGTTGTTTTCGGTGTTTTCAAGATCAAAAGATTGTTCTTTTTCTCAAATGTTCCCTCTTTGATCATTGCTTGAATACATTTTTCGATTTCGTCTTTAGAAGGAGGTTTATTTCCTTTTTGAGCTTCATTCATTATGAATTGTATGAGGAATGCTTGCTCGTTTTCCATCTTACCAGGAAACTCTTTTAAGAGCTTCTCCTTCAATTTCTGTGTCATTTTTCTCTTCTCTGTTTAGATAAAAGTAAGATTTTATTTACTTTCTAATATTCACTAGACAGACTTGTTCTTATTTCCTGCTATTTAAACGCCCAAAATAAGCTTAATAAACCACCAATATAAGAAATATGCCCCGGATATCGAAACTCAGGAAAAAATGCAAAATATGCAATGCCTACAGTGATTAAAAACAAACCCAGAGTAAGTCTTAGAAGTTTTTGCCTTAAGACACTATCCTGGCTTGATTGCCTTACTCTTAGATATTGAATCATTGAAAAAAAGATCCCAAGTATGGGAATGAAAAGTAAAGCAATTTTCCCAATAATGCCATATTGAGGATCAGCTTGTTCAAAAATAATATATGCATCACTGATGGTATTATTTGCGGAGTCAAATGGTATTCCAACAATTACTAACACCACAACAGCTAGGAGGGCAATTATTGGATAAATTCTCCTTTGAATAACGACCTCGCCATATTGCACGATTAGTGCTGATAAAACTAGAAGCACCACAGCTGATGTTGAGAATACAATGCTAATATCCCGAAGAAGATCAATAGTTGATAAATCTACTATATCAAAAAGATATATTATGGCCTCAAAGAACAAATACCCTGCAAAAGCGAACATTACCAACAAAAAAACTTGATTTAAAAGCTGTTTTCGATCTCTTCTGATTATGAAAATGCCTATAATAATCGAAAGTATAACCTCAAAGAGTAGTACTACTCCGTATAAGAAATCAAGCATAATTTTCTCCTCTTTTTAGTATTGGTAAACTAATTAAAGATTTGTTAAATAGAAGTAATGCTTTCATTATAATTCTTTTTGAATAAAAACGAGCGGTGAATGGAGGACATCAAAATTGGCCTTTAACTCTTGTGTTCTCTGATTAATTCGACCAAAGTTTCTTTGTTTGGTAGCTCTCTCCCAATAAATAAGTTTCCATTCGCTCTATCGAAAAAATCAACACTTTTCATTATAACTAGCGAAGGATTAGTTTGTGGATCTTTTATCACAAAAATTTCTCCTTGAGGTGTTCTTGTCAACCCCTTAAGATACCCCTCCATCGTTATTATATTCCAGATCCTCTTCAGATTCATAAATACATTTATGGTGAATTAAGTATTTAATGCTTAATAAGACATAATTCTAATTAAACCATCTCACACATTGCTCAAAGAAGCAGCATCTCCATTGAAATCACACCTTTCGTTTGAGAATGTCTTGAGATACCAAAAAAAAGAGAATTTTGGATCAATTCATCCAAACTAACGTTCAGCTGAACTTGCTATATAAATTGAAGAGATTATCAAGCAACTCCCGATTAATCCAAAAAAAGAAAGAACCTCAGCTAAAACTAAGTTAGCAATGATTAATCCGACAATGATGTTCAAGAGAAGGATAACATTCATTGTTGTAGCTTCAATCACTTTACCTGCATAAATATACAAAATAAACGGTAGGAGGGTACAAAATATTGCCAAATATGATACTGATACCCAAGCTTCTAACGTAAGCGATTCAAGACAAGGAGATTGATTGAAGAACAGCATCAAGATGCTTACCATTAATAAAGAAAAGAAGTTCGATGATGCGAATACTGCAGGTGAATTAGCCATTTCCTGAATACCCTCTTCTGCTGCTCTTTTGGTTATTTTGCTAGAAGCGACACCATAACCTCCCCATACAAGTCCTGAAATTAAAATAAATAATGTACTAAGAATAAAAGTCAAGGTATCCTCTGAAGCTATTCCATCAGATGAAACGCTCCAAGACACTATTAAAGCTCCACAAATCCCTCCAATAACAGCCAGTTTTAATTTATTAGTAATTTTTGTTCCATTACAATAAGAAGAGAAAAATGGTGTTGAAATTAGATATGTACTTGCTAATAAAGTAGCTATTGCTGCTGTTGTCCCCACTTGTCCTAAAAATTGTAAAACATAGGTTGATCCATTAATTAATCCAAGAAATATAATAGATTTGTTTTTTAATAGCTTAAAAATGTCGTTTCGGAATGGTGTGGATAATAATAGAGGGAGAAATAATAGTAATGCTAATAAAAATCGAAGCCAGAGATATCCAAGTGGAGATAAGGGAGGAGATAGTAATGACAATCCAATTTTTACTACTGCATAAGGTGTTCCCCATAATATGGCTGCCGCAATTACTGCCACATATGCGGAAAAACGACTTTCCATGGGTATTCACACAAGAAAAGCGTATATCCCTAAACCATGAAAGCGGAAAACCTCTGGAACTTAGAGATCTTTCTTAATTTTTTATGCAACAACTCACCTAGAAGTTTTATACCCTCTAAGATTAGCTCTGGAGTCATTAAAGAATATCCCAACCTCATTGTGTTTGTTGGCCTTTTTAATCGAATCAACTTAGAATCTTCTGTAACTGCATAGCCAAATTGGGGATAAAAGGCAAAACCAGGCACATAAGCTACTCCGTTGTCTATTGCTTTTTGGACGAAGAGGAGGGAATCAAAATCTTGGTCGACTGTTTCATACCAAACAAAAAATCCTCCAGTAGGTTCAGTAAATGATCCCTCGGGCATGTATTCCTTAATTGCACTTACCATAGCTTTACATCTGTCTTCATAACCTCGACGAATCAATGGAAGTTTTAAATCGATATACTTCTCGTAATAACGGGCTAAAATGGCTTGGACAAGTTCTGAGGAGCATAAATCATAGTATCCTTTGGCTTTAACCATTGCTTCACGCAAACCTTCAGGAAGAACGCTATATCCCATTCTGAAAGAAGCTGCTTCCTTTGTAGATGTAGACAGGTAAGCTATTCGCTGGTTTTCGGGATCACTTTCTTTCAATGGGTGGATGGAGTTTCCATCTGTTCCAAATTGAATCTCTTTGTACGCAACGTCTTCGATTATTAAAAGATCATTATAGGCAAAAACAGAATCAATAATTTGCTTTTTTCTTCTGGATGAAAGTGTTGTACCCTTTGGATTATCTGAGAAAGGAATTGTGTATAGAACTTTAGGTGTTTTACTAAATTTTTGTTTACACAAGTCTACTGCTACATCGATGAATTCAGGTATCAACCCACCAGCATCGGAAGGAAGAGTAACAATAGTTGCACCAAGTTTCTCTGCAGGTAGTAAAAAGCCCAAATATGTTGGCCTTGTTGTGAGAATGATATCTCCTGGATTGATTAGGCAATCATTAATAGCATAGAGAGTCTGTTGAGAACCAGTTGTGATTAGGACATCTTCTGCTGCACACGAAACATTATCTAGCTTATTAAGCCTTTCAGCTAATATCTTGCGAAGTTCAGCATTACCTTCAGTAGCCCCATAATTGTACTTATTGAGGACTTGACTATCTTTTTGCTTTAACATAATTCTTTCTTCTGAGATAATGTCTTCCATTATCTGATGGAAAGTTTCAACCGGAAGAATTCCTGGTTTCCCTCCAGCAAAATAGTACTTTGGAGAAAACCTCAATAAACGACGGATTTCACTTTCAGGAAGTTTATCAACCCAATGTGCATATTTAAAGGGAAAAAGAGGATGTTTAGCTTTCAATAAGGCACTACTCGTCATTTTTTTTACCCTCTGAGGTAAGTAGACTATACTTGGTTCAATCTGGGATAATTAGTGAAATCATACACTATATTAGCTGCATGATTGACGAACCTCTATCGATCCATTTATTTTATAGACAAACATACGAAATTTTATATATTTATATGGACAAATAAATATCAGGATGAAAATCACATGGTAAGTAATCTAGAAACCTTAGATTCAATTGATCACAAAATTATTCAATGGTTAAAGAAAGATGGAAAAATCTCTAGAAGAAAGATAGCAGAGGAACTTGAAATCTCCCCTCAGACTGTTCAAAATCGAATTAAAGCGCTAGAGGAAAGGGGGATTATTCTAGGTTATACAATCATTACGAATGAGAAAAGACTTGGTAAGGAGATTAGCGCTTTCATTCTTGTTGCTTTAGACCGTGCGAGACAAACTTGGGCTCTTACAGAACAACACCTTCTTCTCCGTGCACAAGAATTAGAGATAATTGAAATGCACCACATTACTGGGGATTCTGATGTCATTATCAAGGTCAAAACCCGTAATTTAGACTCTTTAGAGCATATCATCTTAAAAATAGTTAATTTACCTGGTGTCGCTCGATCCCGGACTTTAATGTGTCTTAATTCTTATGAACATGGTTATGAGATGAAACGAGAAGAACCTGATTTAGTTCCTTCTGATCTCCTTTGGAATTTTACTTAACTTTTCACATTTTCTTTGCTTCTTCTATGTAATCATGGATTTGTAAAAAGAATTCGGGTGTGCAAAGCTCTTGTGGGATTGGAATTCGTGAACCAGCCTTGTGGGTACCTTCCAATCCTTCTATTACTGAATCAATCTCTTCTATAGGGATTGAAGCTATTAGATCAGTGTCTTTAGCTAAACCGAAACGGCGATCTCCCAGACATGGAATTGCAACCTGTACTTGCCCTGTAAGATATGTTTTTGAGATTATATCTGCACAAACAGCATCACCAAAAGTAGAAATAGTCATTCGACCTCCATCTTGCCATAAAGCCCCTTGGATAATCCTCATTATTTGAGCTGAATTGCCATAAATCTCAATAAAATTTGGATCATAATTGATTCGATGTAAGGCACCTGAAACAATAGCTGACACATCACCAAAAGGAATTCGAGGTATTAATTCTGATGTCTTCTTTGCTCCTTCTGAAGTTTTATTATACCTTTGAAGAAAAAACTCTCCCTTGATGAACCATTCATACGGTTGTTCGAAACCCATTGCTATCTCTGCAAGAGGACAAATGTTGTCATCTTTGGTAATCCCCATAGTCCAGCCATAATACCGCGAATAACTGAATATTTGACAAAGGGCTATTTTCTGTTTTGGTCTTTTGATAAACGCTATCTTTGATAATTCATCCTCTTCTTCAAGAAGTTTTACTGCGATTGGAAATGAAGTAAGCCTAAGATATTTATTTAATGTTTGATCTAATTTTTTCCATTTACTCATGGTATTGGCTCCTATAATGAAATAAATCTATTATTTTTAGATAGGTAGAATCTTAATTCTAGAGGATAAAACGATGTCGATGAAAAAAGATTATACTGAAGATCTATTAGAATACACCCTCACACTGGGAGCTACTCTAGTGGGAGTTACAGATTTAAAATCGTTGCAATCAGTTAAAACAAATCCCCCGAATTTGTTGATAAATTACACTAATGCGATTTCATTAGCAGTGGCTATACCAAGAAGTGTTTTTGATCTCATTGTGGATAAAAACCCTGGAGAACTCTATGCTCATTATTATAAAACGGCAAATGCCCTTATAGATCACATAACATTACGTCTTTCAGAAAAAATAGTCAATTATGGTTATTCTGCTTTAGCTATACCTGCTTCGCTAAGTATAGGCCCAGATAAACTTTTTTCAAATGCTTCCCATAAGGCATTTGCTAGAAGTGCTGGCCTTGGATGGATAGGTAAAAATCTTCTCCTTATTACACCTAAATTCGGTCCACGGGTACGGTTAGGGACAGTATTAACAAATATACCATTAAAATCTAGCAAATCAATAATAGAGCTTAATTGTGGTAATTGTACAAAATGCATTGATGCTTGTCCAATTCAAGCGTTAAAACCCTCAAATTTTAAAGAATATCCAGTCCATAGAGAAGATGTATTCGATGCAAAGAAATGTCATACGCGATTGGAAAAACTTGGTAAAAAGGATTATATTGGTGTTTCAATCTGTGGTATTTGCATAAAAGTATGTCCAATAGGAAAATGAAGAATATTAATTCAAGATGATTTTCCTAGAATACTTTTTAATATGGATTGGATTTATTGACTAAATATAAATAGTTGAAAATAATTCAGCAACTTCTAATAACTCCTCCTAAGGAAAAGAGAAGAAATTGGAACCTCCTGGCCCCAAACGAATCCCTATCGCTATAGTAGGATTAGAAAACGCTGGTAAGACCACATTAGCAAACAGATTAGTTACAGGCAAGTTTACTCCAACTATAAGCCCTACACAAGGACTAGATATTGAATCTGTGGAACTTAAGGGGAGCCTTTTTCAACTTTTTGATTTAGGTGGACATATTTCATTCCGAGAAATGTTTTGGAAGACTTACGTTCAATTATCCCAAGGAATTATCTTTGTTATTGACTCGAGTGACACAAAGAGATTTGATCAAGTGGTTGAATGGTTTTGGAAGTGCCTAGAATGGAATCATACGGCACCAATCTTAATACTAGCAAATAAATCAGATTTGGTTCATATCGAAATACACGATTTAATGCAAAGCATAAAATTGGATCAACTTCCCCAAAAAAATCCCCAGCGATCCTTCCGGATTTTTGAAGTCTCTATGAAAGAAGGAACAAACCTTGACAAAGCTATTATGTGGTTCTCTCAAAAAATCCTGCCAATTCTTACTCAGAAGAAAGTAAAATTAATCGGAATCTATTTGTATCTTCCGACTGGTATCCCAATTGCATCTCACCGATTCACAAAAACAGGAGAGGAGTTCGACGAAGATATGGTTCCTGGCTTTCTTTATGCACTCGATCAATTTGCTAGTGGTGTTATTGGTCCGAGTGAGGGATTAAATTCGATAACTACTGAACATGGCCGTATTTTGACTGTTAAGCGAGAGGGGGTAATGTGTGCGATTGTAACCGACAAAGAATCTGATCCAATAACCTCACGTATAATCGCTGAATCTTTCTTAACTTATGTAGAGGCAAGTTTTGATAAAAGCATCAAGATTTTCCGGAAAGAAGGAAAGATTCATTTTCCAAAGACCTTAATTGTTGACTTCCTAAAACAAGAATTTGCTCAAAATATAGTGTTTTGACTCGTTAGAAATTATTCTCAACATATATATTTACGAATATTATTATGTGATAATAGATTCACTGGGTGTTGTAGAGCATTTGGAGCTTGTCCAAAATGAAGGTGAAATGTCAAGCATCGTGTACGAAGTGTTATCATGACAAGGGGAGAGTTCATGAATACGACGTTAATGATTTAATCTGGTTCTGTACAAGCTGCAAAAAGAACTTTTTATGTGAAATTGGGGTAGCACAAGGTTATGATCAAGGAGGGAAGGTAAAATACTCGTGTAATATTTGTGGCAGAACATTAAAAATAGAAGAAGTTGATAAATCCATCATTGAAAAGAGTTCGATACCAGGTAAAAGGCCTGAGTCAGAGGATCTCTACCATAGTCTCATGGGATTAAAAGAGAAGAGAAAAACTAAGAGGAAATGGTGGAAAAAGGCAGACAAGCTGGAAAAAACATTATCTAATTTGGAACGATCACAAATAAGTGAATTATGTGATGTAAAGGGGTTGACAATCCCCATTGTTCTGGGCTTTGCTCGAGATTTTGAAATCAAAAATCTCTCGAAATTCCAAACTAATAAGGATATTCGTAGTTTATTATTCAGATTAGCCCAGGAGGATCAGAAGTTCATTCCATTCTTATTTTCCTCTCTAATTCAACTAAATTCAAATCCTCGTGCTTTCTTATTACGATTTACTGTGTTTTGTTCTTCTCAAATTTCAGGAAAAGCGAAAATAATAATGTGCCAACAATCTACTAAGGGTGAAAGTTGTGATCTCAAAATAATTGACCCATCAGGGAAAGAAACATGGGCTTATTGTCTAGAAGAAGATCTGGACATTGATAACCTAGAAAAATTAGCTAAGCGAGTTTTTGAGGTTGATTTTAAGGAATTCCCAAACATCCAGAGCGTTTACCTCGCAGCAAAGTCATTCTCATATCTTGCTAAGGGTTTATTATCAAAATACCAAACTGTTCTCACAGGAATCGACACCCTATCTCCAGAGAGTTCTCGAGAAATTTGGCAATCTGTTCCCTTATTACTATGGCAACCGATTCCAGGGAAACTCAAGTTTCAAAATGTATCCCTAACATGACTGGAAAAATAGTTAATTTATCATCGTGAACTTTTCTTACATGGAGTATTATCGATGACTGAAGAAAAGAATAAAAAAAGTATATACTTACCCGATATTATTGCTTTTTTTCTAGCACAGTTAGGTCTTGTTATATTCTTTGTACTCTTCATGAATTTTGGAGAACCTGGCTCAATAAGTGAGCTGAATTTGATGATATATTCATTTTGGATTGTTCTTGCGATCCCTGGATTAATAGGCGGTATTCTGACTCGAAATACAACGGATGGCTTTGAAAGTACCTTTCTTAGTGGAATATTACTTTTTCCAATTCTTGCGACTGTATTATTAATTATCCAAGGATTTGTTTTGATGAGATTCCTTCTGATATTGATATTTGGTGTTATTATTGGCGTTTATTTGGGTTGTTTTGGTTATATGGGAGGTTGGATCGGAAAAAAAGCTTTTGCTTATTCTAGACCAGAAGAAAAAAGATCGGTATTTGAACTGACAAGGGGAGTAATGAAGAGACTAATACCTACAAGAATGGATAAAACAGGAAAATAAAAAAGAGATCTTTTAGGAAAATACCAACTCAAAATGGAAAGACAAAGGAAAGGAAATTGATAATTTAGAGTTTAAAGAATTCCTAAGGTATTACTAATTCCGTAATAAGAACCCTTATTAAGAATGAAGAAAACCTCATCCCCAACGAAGAAACAATTTTTCGACTACTTTAAGTAGTTCTGGAAGCGCAGATTGACTTCCAAACGGGGGAAAGGGAAAATTACGCTAGCCAATATAGTAAGCTATATATTGACTTATATATTCAGCTATAGATAGAGTTGATTCTACTTGTCAGACGATCTCCTCCTCCAAAAATGGCAAACGGAATACAAGAAAGGATTTTCTAAACCTCTCATCCTATT
>JBHLPG010000285.1:0-5125 GCA_048939725.1 Promethearchaeota archaeon
GGCCAGAAATATTAAGCCTCCTCCGATAAAGAAAAAGATAAGCTCGGTTAGGAGTTGGGAGATGTCATATTCAGATAAAAGAATCAAGCTTTGAGCTCTTACTACTTGATGGAAAGGATTTAAATCCCAAAGTTGAAGTGCCCGTGTTTCTCCTGTGCCTGTTGGTAAGAAATTCGGTATTAGAACTACTTCAGGTAATGATATAAACGCGCCCGAGAGAAAACCCATAGGAGCGGATAAGAATGCAGAAATACCAGACGCGTTCTCCCCTGTTCTATCGATGGCAGCAATTATCAAACCTAAACCAATAGCTGGAATAGTAGCTAAAACTCCAAAGAAAAAAGAGTAAATAGGATTTCCTTTGCCTTGAAATCCAAAGATATACCCCGCTATTAACATGATAGCAACTTGACAACTTAAGACAAGAATTTGACTAGTTGAAAGTCCAAGTAAATATTCTACTGGGTTCATTCTACTTATTCTTAATCTATCAAGAGTTCCATGAGCTCTTTCACTCCCTACTATATAACCAATACTTGCTGAACCAAGAATAACTCCAAAAATTAAAAACCCAGGGATATAATAATCAAAAGGAGTAAATGCGATGCTTGTCATATCTTCAGTATATAAAGAAAATTGCCCTCCGATGAAGTCAATCCCATATAAATGATCGGTAAAAAGTTGTAAGGCATCCGAGATTTCCGTCTGGAGTTGTTGGTAGGTTTGATAACTACTATCCCCTCTAATTTTGATGGATGAATTAATCTTGTTGAATTGTGAATCAATCGGAAAACCCTGTGTTAAATTTATTTTATAATTTAATCCAGAAAGGACACTTTGAGAGAAAGACCTTGGGATTATTAAACATAAGACAATTTTGCGTGATCTGATATCGTTCGTAGCTTTATCTAAAGAGGAATAGTCGTGTATTTTTAATGGAGATTCAGTAATATTGACTGTTGTTAACCCTTCTAAGCTATTAACGAAATAGTTCCCAAAGCCATTTTCAAAAATTATATCCGATTCTGTGTTTATATACGAACCAAATTTGTTTTCCCATTCTGGTTCAATTTGATCATTGTTGATAACTCCTATCTCCAAAGTGGTTGTTCCTAAAAAATCGGCTCCACCTCCAAAAATAAAAGCAAATGATGAAACAAAGATTAAAGGAAAAGCTAAAATGAGTGCTAATTGAGCAGGAGACCTACGGACTTGTTTAACGCTCCTTATGAATACTTTAATTGCTACTTTCATTTTACTATCCTCTTTTCAAATGTCTCCTGTAAACCGACGCTTGGAATAGACTACAATGCTAAATATTAACAACAAAACACTTTGCATTGTTAAAAGGATGATTTCAGCAAGAACATCCATAATACTGAAGTTGTAGAGCAGAATCGAACGTAAAGCACTAATAGCATGTGTCGAGGGGAGTAAATCCCAAACAGTGAGGTCTCTTAGTGCACCCGTTGCAGTGGGGAAGAATTCTGGTATTAACGTGATTTTTGGTGCATCCATAAATGCTCCTGAAGCAAAAGCTAGGGGTGTAACACCAAAACCAACCGCCATACCCGCTGCATCTGGTGATGTAAAAACTGCTGCAGCTACAAATGTAAGACCAAGAGTAAAAAGTGTTGTTAGCCAACATATGACAAATCCCTGTAAAATATCACCTTCAGGTTGAAAGCCGAGAATGACACTCATTCCTATTAATACAATAATTTGAAATGGTGAAATTACGAGCTGTAAGGTGCTAACTCCAACAATGTATTCCCAAGGTTGAATTAATGAAAGTCTCAAACGTGAGATAGTTCGGTTTGGGGTCTGGAGCTCACTGGATAAGAATGCAGAAACAATTCCAGCTTGTGTAAGGATTCCAAAAATGATCATTCCAGGTACAATCGTATCAAAAATTGAATAATCTCGTACATTAATAGTTTCAGGTTCCATTGTAATTTCCACAGGATAATTCAAGGAGGATAGTTCATTAGCATATTCACTGACAAATAGTGTAGTAATCATTTCTACAATCTGGTAGTTTAAGTACCCATTATCCCCAACAATTTCAACTGTCGCATTATCGGTTGTCGGAAAAGGAGGCCCTGTATATTTCAAGAATCCTCCAGAAGCCTCAAATATTGACATATTTATAAATTCATGAATATACAGCCCTTTTTGAACGTAAAAAGCATTGTTTACCGCTGCCATCGTTGCATTTGAGAATTCTTCTGGAAAGATAATCAATCCATCTAATTCACGATTCTCGATTAGATTCCTTGCGTCTTTTTCTTCTGCCCTATCCATTAGATAGACATTGAAGATTTCTAAATCTTCTCCTGGATATGTTGAAGTATTCATAATATTAATTAGTTCTGTAGCGAATCCATTTTCAATTGTTCCTTCTGCTAATCCTGTACTATTAGTGTCACTTAATATTCCCTTTATTTCCTCCACTAATCCTTGATCATTATTTATAACTACAATATTATATGTCATAGCCCCTGCTGTTCTAACGCTTGAAAATGCAAAGAAAAACACAAAGATCATGAAGCCTGGTAAAAGTAATAACATAATGAGGGTGAAATGGTTTCGCTTCATCTCCCACCATAACCGTTGGGTAACCGTGAGGAAGGTTGGTAGCTTCATAATGGACACTTCAATCTCTTAGGGTTCTTCCTGTCAAGTTGATGAACACATCTTCTAATGTGGTATTTCGAATTCCCAAATGCTCAATTTCAACCTCAAGATCTTCTATCACATTCAATAATGCAGCCATTCTGGGAATAACATCGAGACAACGGATAGTTAATCGATTTGCTAAGATATTAATTTCTTGGACACCTTTGAAATTTGAAAGAGCTTCTTTCGCAGCTTCTAATTTCTCATTATCACTGATTTGAATTTCTATAAGATCTCCTTCACCTATTGATGCTTTTAATTTGTTAGGGGTGTCTAAAACAAGTACCTTTCCTTTATCAATGATCGCTACTCTATCACTTAATCGATCTGCTTCCTCCATGAAGTGAGTTGTTAATACCACAGTTTTTCCCTCCTCCTTTACTAGGTTCTGAACGAATTTCCATACAGCTACTCTAGATTGCGGATCAAGGCCAGGAGTTGGTTCATCACATAAGATAACTAATGGATCATGTATAATCCCCATGATTAGGTTCAAACGTCGTTTTTGCCCTCCAGATAACGTCCTTGCAAGTGACTTACGTTTCTCTTCTAATCCAATTCTTGTAATTAGATCATCAATACGTTTTTCTGCAAATTCCTTTGATAATTTATAGGCATTAGCCATAAACCACATATTCTCTTCGACAGTTAAATCTTCATAAATCGCAATTTCTTGGGGAATGATTCCGATCTTACTCTTCAATTCATTTCTAGCATGTCGGTCTTTTGGGGTCATTCCTAAGATTTGGACCTCTCCTTTAGTCTGTTCTAGTAAACCGACCATCATTCGGAGACTAGTCGTTTTTCCAGCACCATTGGGCCCGAGAAAACCAAATAGCTCTCCCTTATGAATAGTTAGAGAGATTCCTCTAACAGCTTCAACTGCTGATTCACCCTTACCATACGTTTTATGGATGTCAAATACTTCAATGGCTGGGATATCCATTTTCAATCCTCTAAATAAATATAAAGATGTAATCTTCAAAATAAACAAGAAATAGTAACAAATTTCTTAATTCTTTCAGGTTAAAGCAGAGAGAATTAATGGTTTTAAACAAAATTATGTTGGAACCGAAAAGCAATAAGAAATGAAAATTTTCCTAGTTCTATCCTTACATATAGTTAATGCACAGAAATGAATTGGAGACGTGAATAGTTTAAGCTCGCTAAGAATTTCCTTCAAGAATTCTTCGAGCATCTTCTAAGTATCGATAAACAGACAATTCTCTAGTACTGCTTAATTGTTGTCCTTCTTGTTCAATAAGTCCGAGGTTTTCTAAGGCTTTTGTTTTTTGTCTATAAAGATGATAAATATCAGCATCCCTGATGACTTCTGAATATAATTGATAGGCCTTATCAAAATTGGAATGAATTCGAGCAAGATTGGCTTTTAATAAGTTACATTCGAGAATGAAAGCCATTAATTTCTTTTCTGTGACTTCAGTTTCTAATTTCTTTAAAAGAGATTCCGCCTCTGCAAATGCTTGTTTATTTCCTGTTTTAGACATTTCCACAAGAAGCTCGACATACATGAATTCATCAGTTAAAGCAGAAGCTCCCATCTCCTTTGTTTTTGCAAGAGAAGCATGGAATGCTTGCTTGGCTAATCCATAATTCATTTCATGCTTTTCAATGAGACCAAGTAAACGATAGTAGTTTGCATGCTCCCAATTGGAGTTTAGATTACTTTTTTGATCTAATAATTTGTTTCGTGCCACTTCTGCTTTATTTAATGCTAGTAATACAATGATCTCTGATTTCAAAATACGTAATTCATCATAACCCTCTTTTTGTTGTGATTTAATCTCCGCATTGATTCTTCTTGCTTTCGTTATCGCTTTAGAAGCCTTTTCGTAATCTCGTTGTTGATAGTATAAATCACTGAACAACAAATGAATGTTGATTCTAGACCAATCAGAGTATTCATACTCAGATCTTTGTGCAAGAGTCAATGCTTTTTTCATTATTCTCTCTGCTTCTTTAAATTTCCCAGAAAGTTGAAGAGTGCGAGCATACTCTGCAAGAATACTGATACGTAAAAGAGAAGCTGGTTTTCTACCTTTTATTGGAGTATCAGGTTGAGTTTCAAAGAATTTCAAAAGTTCCTTCCATATCTTGATGGCTTTCTTCCACTCTCCAGTTAAGTATCTCAAAATTCCCATTCCCCAAAGCGCATCATGATAACCATTTTGATCATTAATTTCAAGAAATCCTTTCTGGGCGTCACTAAACCATTTAATGGCCTCAGTATATGCCCCTTGCCCTCTATAGGCTACAGCTAATGCACGTTTTATTTCCGCGGATAGTTCTGGTTTTCTTTCACTACTTGATAGTGATTTTTGGTACTCAAGAGTTTTTTGAAGTATCTCAACAGCTTGATTGAATTCATCTTTTTTTCCAAGAATAAGGCTCTTATCAATCTGAGATTTGATATAATCCTTACTTT